>JACZXC010000109.1 GCA_022571825.1 Myxococcales bacterium
CGGAACGGAGCGTTCCACGCTCAGGTGGTCCGGCGACGGCCGTAGATACTGGCCGATCGTGAGGAGCGTGACGCCGGCCTCTCGAAGATCAGCCAGGGCGCGGTCGACTTCATCGCGGGTCTCCCCCAGCCCCAGCATCAGACCGCTCTTGGTGGGAATCTCGGGCCGCAGCGTCGCCGCCCGGCGCAGCACACCGAGCGACCGGTCGTAACGCGCCGCCACCCGGACCCGGCGCGTCAAGCGCTCGACGGTCTCGAGATTGTGATTGAGAACGTCGGGGTTCGCATCGAGAACGGTCCGCAGCGAGGTCTCGCTGCCCTTGTAGTCGGAGATCAGCACCTCCACCCCGGTGTCGGGACAGCGTTTCCGGATTGCCCGCACGGTTCGGGCCATCTGGTCGGCGCCCCCGTCTTCCAAGTCGTCGCGCGCAACGCAGGTCACCACCGCGAAGGCGAGACCGAGCCGATCGACGGCCTCGGCCACCCGGTCGGGCTCGCGGGGATCGAGACTTTCCGCACGGCCGGTGGCCACGGCGCAGAATCCGCAGCGCCGCGTGCAGATATCGCCCCCGATCATGAAGGTGGCCGTCCCCCGGGACCAGCACTCTCCAATGTTGGGGCAGGCTGCCGAGTAACACACGGTGTGGAGGCCGTGACTCTCCACGGTCCGGCGGACCGCCTCGAATTCCGGGGTGATCCGCAGTCGCACACGCAGCCACGGGGGCCGGGGTCCGGGGCTTCGTTCGCCTGCCTTGCAGGGGTCCGCCTCCGTTCGCCTCCGGCTCACTGCGCGGCCTTCGGCCTTGCCTTGCAGGGGCCCGCCTTTCGCCTCCCGCGGCCTTCGGCCTTGGGCGCCCTTCGGCTCCCTGCGCGGCCTTCGGCCTTGCCGGCTGTGTTCATGACCAGCGCCGGGAGACGGCCCGGGCGACGAGCTCTCGGGCTCGTCCCCACAGATCGGCCGGCGCGTCGGACCCCATCTCCGCGGCAACCGAGGTCATCTCCACGGCGTGGAGACCACAGGGGACGATGGCGTCGAACCCCGCGAGGTCAACGCAGACGTTCAGGGCGAAGCCGTGGCACGTGATCCAGTGGCGCAAGCCCACACCGATCGAGGCGATCTTGCGGGCGGGCCCCCCCGTCTCGGACGCGGAGTGCGCGAACACCCCGGTGAGTCCGGGGAAGGCTTCGGCGGCCACCCCCAACCCCCCCAGGGCCTCGACCAGGATCTCCTCAAGACTGCGGAGGTAGCGGTGCACGTCGGTCTCGCCTCGTGCAGCCAGGTCCAGAATCGGATACCCCACCAGCTGGCCGGGACCGTGATAGGTGACATCGCCACCGCGGGAGACCTCGTGAACCGCGATGCCACGTGCCTTCAGCTCGGCGCCACTGACTCGCAGGTGCTCCCGCCTTGCGCTTCGCCCCAGAGTGATCACCGCCGGGTGCTCGAGCAGGAGCAGGCGATCCGGCGCGGCGCCGGTCCGGCGCGCCTCGACGCATTTGGCCTGGAGCTCCAGGGCCTCCAGGTAGGGGACCCGCCCCAGCCAATCGATACGAAGCTCACTCCCCATCGGCGTCACGACCCTCGAGCATCTCGTCTGGATGCTCGAGCACCCGCACCAACTCCTGGAGAAATCGCGCCGCCCGCGCGCCGTCGAGCACCCGGTGATCGCAGGCCAGTCCGAAGTCGATCCGTCGCCCGGACCGGATCGTCCCATCCCCCGGGTCGACCACGGGAACCGTCCGCATGGCGCCGACCGAGAGCACCATGCTCTGGGGTGGCGTGATGATCGCGTAGAAGTGATCGACCCCCAGCATCCCCAGGTTGGAAACGGTGAAGGTCCCGTCGGAGTAGTCGTCGGGCGAGAGCTTTCGCTCCCGGGCCCGCTGGATCAGCGCGTCGGTGGCCGCCGCCAGTTCGTCGAGTCCGCGGCCCTGGCAGCCCTTGACCACCGGGGCGACCAGCTCGTCCTGAACGTCGACCGCGACGGCGATGTTGATGGGCTGGTAGCGGAGGATGCGATCGTCCCGGAAGGTGGCGTTCGCCTCGGGAAAGCGTTCCAGAGCCAGTGCGGCCGCCTTCATGATCATGTGGGTGTAGGTGATCCGCCGGTCCTCCCCCTTGAGCCGCTCGCGCAGCTCGCCGATCGGCTCCGCGTCGACCTCCATCGAAATGTAGAAGTGGGGAGCCGCGCGCTTGCTCTCGACCATGTTGCGGATCAGGAATTTTCGCTTCTGAGACAGCTTGATCTCGTCGCCGATCAGCTGCGCGTGACGCTCGGGCCCCGCGCGAGCCTCCCGCTCGAGGTGGTCGCGGATGTCGCGCTTCGTGACCCGCCCGCCGGGTCCAGTCCCTTTCACACGGCTCAGATCGACCCCGTGCTCATCGGCAATGCGCGAAGCCACCGGCGTCACCGGGACATCGCCGGACAGCGTCGCATCGTCGGAGACATCCAGCGCTTCGAGGTAGAGCTCGATGTCACGCACCAACACGGCGCCCTCGGGTCCGGAGCCCGCGATCTCGGAGAGGTCGACGCCTCGCTCGCCGGCCAGCACTCGGGCTCGCGGCGTAGCTCTCACTCGATCCGGATCGGGCACGAAGAAATCGAGCTTCGAGGCGGTTGGGGCCGGCGATGGCGCAGACAGGGCAACGAGGGCCGGCCGGGGGGTCGGCGGCGCCGGTGCGGAAGCAGGTGGAGAGGCGGTCGGAGCCTCCGCCGAACCGGGAACCGCTTCTGTGGCCGACTTGGCTCCGACGGCGGCGGCGGGCACTGACCCGAGATCGCGGCTGGCGAGAAACGCCGCCAGATCCTCGTCGCTGTCCTTGGCGAGCTTCACGATCGCGATCGGAGTTCCGATCGGAACCGTCTCCCCGGCGGGTACCAGGATCTTTGCCAGGGTTCCGGTCATATAGGCCTCGAACTCCATGTCGGCCTTGTCGGTCTCGATCTCGACGAGTATGTCTCCCTTCTGGACCGCGTCTCCCTCGCTCTTGCGCCACACGTTGAGCGTGCCCTCCTCCATGGTGTCGGAGAGCTTCGGCATCTTGATCTCGCGCGGCATCGCGTACTCCTCGCCCCGGCTGGACCCGAGCTAGGTAGTGATCTTCAAGGCGGCTCGGAAGATGTCGTCGGCGTGGGGAAGCGCCGCCTGTTCCAGATTCTTCGCGTACGGAAGAGGCACGTCGGCGGCGGCCACACGCTGCACCGGCGCCTCGAGTTCGTGGAACAGGTGCTCCTGGATTCGGGCGGCAATCTCCGCACCGACGCCGACCGTGCGCCACCCCTCTTCGGCGACAACGCAGCGGCGCGTTCGCGCCACCGAATCGTAAACCGCCTCCCAGTCCAAGGGATCCAGGGTTCGCAGATCGAGCACCTCGGCACCGATGCCCTCCCGGCCGAGCTGTTCCGCCGCAGCCAGCGCCTCGATGACCATCTTCGACCAGCACACGATCGTCACGTCCGAGCCCGCGCGCTTCACCTCGGCCTGGCCCAGGGGAATCAGGTATTCCTCCTCCGGTACCGGCCCCTTGACCGAGTAGAGCATCTCATGCTCGATGAAGAGCACCGGGTCATCGCTCCGGATCGAGGTCTTGAGCAGGCCCTTGGCATCGTAGGGAGTGCTCGGAATCACCACCCGAATGCCGGGGGCGTTGACGAACCAGGACTCGATCGAGTGAGAGTGTTGGGCGGCCTTCTGGGTACCTCCGCCGCTGGCCGTGCGAATCGTCAGGGGAAGCTTGACCTGACCACCGAACATGTAGCCCATCTTCGCGACGTGGTTGATGATCTGGTCCATCGCCACGATCGCGAAGTTGATCGTCATCAGCTCCGGCACCGGGCGCAGGCCGGCGAAGGCGGCGCCCAGGGCGAGTCCGATGATCCCCGCCTCGGCGATCGGCGTGTCGCGCACGCGACGGCTGCCGAACTCCGCCATCAGCCCCTCGGTGGCACGAAACGTGCCCCCGAACAGGCCGATGTCCTCGCCCATCAGGAAGACGTCCTCGTCCCGGCGCATCTCTTCAGCCATGGCCTCGATCAGCGCCTCGTAGTATCGGATCTCACGCATGGGGATCACTCGGGTATCGCTCGGCGAACACGTAGTCGTAGAGGGCCGACGCCGGCGGCTCCGGGCTGGAGGCGGCGAACTCGGCCGCCGTTTCGCAGATCTCCTCGATCTCGGCATCGATCTCCGCCAACCGCTCCTCGGTCGCGATCCGCTCGTCGATGAGCAGCTTGGCCAGCCGGGGAATCGGATCGCGCTTGCGCCACAGATCTTCCTCGGCCCGCGCCCGGTAGCGCCCCGGATCGGTCATGGAGTGACCCTGATAGCGGTAGCAGCGGGCCTCGATCAGCGCGGGCCCGTTTCCCGCCCGCACGTGCTTCACGACCTCGTCGCACAGCTGACGCACCTCGAGGACATCCATGCCATTGATCCGATAGCCGGGCATGCCATATCCGCTCGCCTTCTTGTAGACCTCGCTGAGCGCGGACGAGAAGCGGACATCGGTGCCGATGCCGTAGAAGTTGTTCTCGCACACGAAGATGACGGGCAGGTTCCAGAGCTTCGCGAAGTTCAGGGCTTCGTGCCAAACGCCCTGGTTGGTTGCGCCGTCTCCAAAGAAGCACAGGGCGAGGCGGTCATCCTCGCGATAGCTGCAGGCCAGCGCCAGGCCGACGGCGATGGGCATCGACCCGCCCACGATTCCGGTTCCGCCGTAAAAGTAACGATCCACATCGGCCAGATGCATCGAGCCCCCCTTGCCCCGGCAGATGCCCGTGTCGCGACCGAAGAGCTCCGCCATGAAGCGATTGGGATCGCCCCCGCGCGCCAGAAAATGGCCGTGATCCCGGTAGGTCGAAATCACGTAGTCATCGTGGTTGAGGGCGCTGATCGCACCCACGGCGACGGCTTCCTGTCCGATATAGAGATGGGTGAATCCGCCGATCTGCTGCTCGCCATACATCTCCGCGACGCGTTCTTCGATGCGTCGAATCAGCAGCATCTGCCAATACAGGCGGTTCTTGGCGGTGTCTGTCAGCATGCGGGGACTCCCGGAGTCAGAGATCGAACTCGGCCTGTTCGAGCAGCCGTCGAACGCAATAGAGGAAGCCGTTGGCGGGGGCTCCGTCCACGGCGCGGTGATCGTAGGAGAGCGCGAGATACATCATGGGACGGACCGCGATCCCGTCCTGGCCCCCCGCCGTCCGCACCACCGGCCGTTTCACGATCTCGCCAATTCGCAGAATCCCCACCTGGGGCTGATTGATGATGGCGAACCCGTAGAGGTTTCCGTGGCGGCCGGGATTCGAGACGGTGAACGTACCGCCTCGCAGCTCGTCCAAGGATAGCTTCTTCGAGCGTGCGCGAGTCGCCAGGTCTTCGATGGCCCGGGCGAGCCCCGCCAGAGACAACCGGTCGACGTGGCGCACGACCGGAACCACCAGACCTTTCTCCGTCTCCACGGCGATTCCAACATGGATGGCGCTCTTCTCCACGATTGCGTCCTCGACCACCGAGGCATTGAGCCGAGGAAACTCGCGCAGGGCACGAGCCGTGGCGTGAACGATGAACGGCAGAAAGCTGAGCCCGAATCCATGGGTGTCGCGAAAGGTCCGCTTGTGGGTGTCACGCAGGTTCACCACACCCCCCATGTCGACCTCGGCAACGGTTCCGACGTGAGGACTGACTCGCTTCGAGAGCACCATGTGCTCCGCCACCAACTTGCGCAAGGGCGACATGGGCACCACCCGGTCTTCGGGCTCGATGGTGTAGTCGAGGAAGGCCGGGCGAGTCGACGGGCGAGTAGGCGGGCGAGCCGACCCCGGACGAGCGGTGGTGTGGCGCTCGAGATCGCGTTTGGTCACCTGCCCCGAGGGACCCGTCCCCTCCACACGGCCCAGGTCGACCGCCGCAACCGCGGCCAGCCGACGCGCCACCGGGGTGGCCCGGCGTTTCGCCTTCGGCTGCGTCTCGGGCGTCGACTCCGAAGGCTCGAGTTCCCCGGGCGTATTTGGGGCGAAATCCCATCGGTGTTCATCAGAACCGCCAGCGGCTGGCCCACGGCCACGATGTCGCCTTCCCGGGCGAGGATCTTCTCCACGACCCCCGAGCCCGGAGCGGGGATCTCGGCATCGACCTTGTCGGTGGTGACCTCGACCAGGGGCTGGTCCACCTCGACCCAGTCCCCCTCCTCTACCAGCCACCTCGAGATCGTGCCCTCGAGCACAGATTCCCCGAGCTCCGGCAGCTCAACGATGATCGACATCGGCCCTGGAACCCCCATTCCTCGGTCTGCCGCTCCGGTCCGCGGGCACCCACCACCTCGGCGACTCCCCGCGGGTGGGTTGACACCAGGGTAGCCGGACGCCCTTGGGCCGCCCTGTCGGGCTGACCCTCCCGCAAGCGCTCACAAACGCGGGACGGCCCCTCCGTGTCGATCGGACGGAGGCGCGAGAAGCTTGAAAGAAGCCTCGAGACGCGTGAGGCCAGGCGTTGCCCGGACCGGAACCCGGCTGGGCTAGGGGATCGGCTTCTCGACCAGGGGAAGGGGCAATTCGTGGATCTCCCGGTGACGCCCGTCCGAGGGCACCCGCTCCGCCTGGATCCGGGCCTGAAGCATCATCAGCCCATCGAGTACCGCCTCCGGGCGGGGCGGACAGCCTGGAATGTAGATATCGACCGGAATGATCGTGTCGATGCCCTGCAGGGTGGCGTAGTTGTTGTACGGACCCCCGGAACAGGTGCAGGCACCAAACGCCATCACCCACTTTGGCTCCGCCATCTGGTCGTACACCTTTTTCAGTATCGGGGCCTGGCGGTGGGTAATGGTGCCCACCACCATCAGAAGATCGGACTGCCGCGGCGAGAATCGCGGTAGAGCGCACCCGAATCGGTCCAGGTCGTAGCGCGGACCCGCGACCGACATGAACTCCATGCCGCAGCACGCCGTCACGAAGGGGTAGAGGAACATGGAGTACTTCCGACTCCAGTTGATCACCGAGTCGACCCGGGTGGTCTGGAAGGAATCTCCCCCCTGGCGCAGGAACTCGATCGCGCGCCGCTTGTGGGTCTCCTCCAGGTTCTGGGTTGCGGCAGAGATCGAGGCCTTGCTCTCGCTCATGACCCGGTTCTTCGACCCCCCACGACGGCCACTATAGCGACTCTGGTACCCTGGGGTTGGAATGTGGCAACGCCCTCACGGGATCCGGGCAACTTGCGGCAACCCACGGCGGTGACGTCACTGGACCGCCAGGAATCGACTCCCGCCCGGGTGGCCCTGGCCTGGGGCGTCCACGCGTTCACGGCGAGCGGCGCGATCGTGGGCACCGTGGCCCTGCTGGCCATCGCCAGCGGTGACTTCCGGAGCGCCGTTTTGCTCATGCTGGTCGCCCTCATCATCGACGCGGTGGACGGGACCCTGGCACGCCGGGTTGAGGTCGAGCGGGTCTTGCCCAGTATCGATGGTCGGCGGCTCGACGACATCGTCGACTACTTCAACTACGTGGCGGTACCGGCGGTCTTTCTCGTCGCCAGCGGCGCCCTCAGTCACTGGGGCTGGGTCAGCCTGCCCGTTCTGGCCAGCGCCTACGGCTTTTCGCAGGCGTCTGCCAAGACCGACGACGATTTCTTCCTGGGTTTTCCGTCCTATTGGAACGTGATTGCCATCTACGTCTGGCTGCTGGACGTCTCCCCCGGTTTCGCGACGTCGGTGATCGCGCTCTTCACGGCCCTGGTCTTCGTTCCGCTCAAGTACATCTACCCCAGTAAGATGCGGGTTCTCAAGCGTACGACCGCGGCCCTCGCGATTGGATGCATGGCTCTTGTAACCTACGCGGTGCTGAATCCGGATCGAACCGAATCGCGCGTTTTCGTCTGGATCTCGCTCGCATTTCCGGCGTATTACCTCGTCCTGTCCTTCTACCTTGGAGGCCTCCATCGCGCCAGCCGCTGACGCGAACGCGCTGCCATGTCCGAACTGCGAACGGGCGTCCTGCTGGCCAACCTGGGAACCCCCGATTCTCCGCGGGTCTCCGACGTCCGCCGCTATCTGCGCGAGTTCCTCGGCGATCCCCGGGTCCTGGACATGGCCCCCCTGCCCCGATGGCTGCTGCTGAATCTCGTGATCCTGCCGACTCGACCGCGCCGGTCGGCCCGAGCCTACGCGAAAATCTGGACCGCCGCCGGCTCTCCGCTGCGATTCCACGGAAACGCACTGCGCGAAGCGGTCTCGGTGGAGCTCGGTCCGCATTACGTGGTGGAGCTCGGGATGCGTTACGGGCAACCCTCCATACCCGGCGCCCTCGAGCGCCTGACCCGAGCCGACGTGGCGCGCATCATCGCCCTGCCCCTGTTCCCCCAATACGCTGCGGCCTCCACCGGCTCAACGGTCGAGAAGATC
>JACZXC010000110.1 GCA_022571825.1 Myxococcales bacterium
AGCTTCTCGCGGAGTTGCGTGAGAAGATCCTCTCGGCCCGTGAAGTTGGGGTTGCGGAGGTGTGGCACGTTCCACGTCGGCGGAAGTGCAGCACTAGCTGGCGGCGGGCGCTTGTAAACCGTGAGGATAAATAGATCGTTCCTTTCATCGTTCTCAATCTTTAGGCCAAGAGATCCATCAGGACGAAACGACCCGTTGCGTTCAAGTTCACGCCTTATTCTGAGAATGCCGCTCTTCTCTTTCTGGTTCAGCCCCGCCATATTCAGTGCCTCTATGAGCCGAGCGTTTCGCACATAGCGATGGCGTAATGGCCCCTCCTCCGACATGAGATCGTCTGGGGGTACAATGCTTTGGCCGGGGTTCACGAACTCGATCCTGTCCCGATACACCGTTATCGTGCCTACTTCGTCCGAGTAGTAATCACGATGGATTAGGTAGTTAACTAGTGCCTCTTCAAGGACAAGCTCCGGGTAGTCGGTGAACACCCTCTCACTCCCACCCTCATCGCGTGCCTCCGCAGAACCTATCGGCTGTCCAACCTCGCGCATAAGAGCTTTGTGTAGGATGTCGTGTACGTGTAGGACCGAGCCGATTTCACTAATATGCTCTCGCTCGGATGACTCCCACCTAATTTTCGCCTGCACATGAAATATGCCTTTCGGTATCTGCCCCGCCCGGCAGCACAACAGCACTCCTGCGTGCGTCAAGTAAGCCTTGCCATCCGCCCCTTCGCAGGCGAGCCCTGCCAGCGCCCGGGCGGAAGGCCACGCTGCGAGTCCGGGGCCTGCGGAGATCGGACGAACTGGCGAGGGAAGTCCACCCGACCGGCTTTGGCCTTGGGTCGCCCTCCTGATCGGCTTCGCCATGATGACCCTCCAGATCGTACTGATCCGCCTGGGCGGGCTCGCCTTCGGCTCCTCCCACTTCACGTTCTCGATGGTGGTGGCGGTGTTCGTGCTGTGTATCGCGTTGGGCAGCTTCGGCGTCTCGGCGCTGCCGCGGGTTCCCCGATACGGACTCCTCGTCACCCTGTGGGCCTTGGTCGGGCTGCTCGCCTTGCTCTACCTGCGCGCCGATCAGGCACCCTACTGGGCCCACGTCCTGCGCAGCCTGTTTCAGCATCATGCGGCCGCCTTCTATCCGTACCATCTGTCGGCCTTTGCCGCGATGCTCGCGATCGTTGGCCCCGCCGTCGTACTTTCAGGGGCGACGCTGCCGCTGATCTTTCACCACCGGCGGCGCCAGGTGGAGAACCTGGGCGACGTGGCCGGCGGGATCTACAGCTGGAATACCGTTGGGTCGCTGCTGGGCGCTCTGGTGGGCGGCTACGCCCTGTTCTTCTGGCTCGATCTCCACCAGATCTTTCGGGTGGCGATGGGTGCGTTGGTGCTGGCCGCGGCCCTGGTCGTTCTGCGCACGGTCCGTATCCACAGGAAAATCTGGGCGATCGGACTCGCGGCGAACTCCGTAGCCGCAATCGCTCTGCTCCCCCCATGGTCTCCGGAGCGCCTGGCGATGGGGCTCTTCCGGAATCGCACCGCCCTGGACCACACGTTTGCGGGCCCCGAGATCTTCTACAGCAAGCGTCGCGAGGTACCGCTCCTCTTCTACGCAGACGGTCCGACCGCATCGATCGCCGTCAAGCAGCTCAAGTCCGACGATGGCCGGATCCATCGCAGCATCGTGACGAATGGAAAGTCCGACAGCGCGGTGCCCGACGAATATGCGACGACAGGGATGCTTGCGCTACTTCCGGCGCTCTTCGTGGAGAAGGCCGAGCGAGCGTTCGTGATCGGTTACGGCACAGGCGTGACGGCCGGGGAACTCGCGGAGCTCTCGTCGATCCGCGAAGTCCTCGTCGCGGAAATCTCGTCGGGTGTAATCGATGCCGCACCGCTCTTCGACTACGCGAACCGGAACGCGTCCAAGGCCGAGAAGATCACGATCGTACCGGGGGACGCCTACCGAAGCCTGCTGAGGATGGAGGGAACATTCGACATCATCAGTTCGGAGCCGAGCAATCCCTGGGTCGCTGGTGTCGAGATGCTCTACAGCCGCGAATTCCTCGAAGCTGCGCGTGACCGGCTTTCCCCGGGCGGGGTGCACGTACAGTGGTTTCACGCATATGAGGCAGACGAGCTGACCATGGCCATGGTGCATCGCACCTACGCCGACGTCTTCGAACATGTCTCGGTCTGGTTCGGAGAGGGATCCGACTTGCTTCTGCTCGGCTTCCGCGATCCCGATCACGCACTCGATCTGGATCGACTGGAGCGTCGCGCTGCGCGGCCCGACATCGCTTCGGGTCTTCGGCGTTGTTCCATCGACAGCTTCCCGGAACTCCTGGCGCACGAATGGCTACCCCTCGGTGTGGTGCACGCCGCCGCGCTGGCCGGCGAGTTGCACACGCTGCTCCATCCCCGTTTGGGTCACCATGCCGCGCGGGCCTTTTTCAGGGGTCGTCCCGGAAACCTTTTCAGGACCGCCGGCCTCGATGCCGCCGATCGAGGTGCGCGTAACTCGTTGGTGGTCCGCTATCGAGAGCGCCACGGCGGCCGCTTGCCCGACGAGTCCCGCGTCGCGCTGGTCCGGGAGGCGTGCCAGAAGCAGGAAGCCGTCCCGTGTACCACGCTGTTCGCACACTGGGTCGCCGAGTCTCCCGACTCGAGGCTGCGCCGGAGTCTGGAGCGGGAAATCCGCGCCGAGCCGAAGCTCGCCGTGGCGATGCAATTCGACCTGGTCCCGGCGCTCGCAAGACTCTACGGCGCGAACGAACCGGCGCCTGAATCGGGCGACGCGCTGGAGACCGCAAGCAAGGCCACCCGGCTCTACATCCAGTACTACCTCCACGCTGCGCCCTTCCCGCGGCGGACGCTGACGGATCTGTGGCGTCGCTGCGAGGCCGATCCGGAACTGCGCGAGCGCTGTCTGAAGGCGCGGATCAAGGCGGAGAGCATCCTCGGCGACCTCGGACTCGACCCAGGCCGGGGCAGCTCGTGACCGCGCAACCATCGGAGTTGGCATGCCTCTGGGTCTCGCGCGGCGACGATCATTCCACTGCGGGTCACCCGTGGATCGCCCATCGAGTTCGCCTCGATTCCATCACCGCTCCGGCCGGGCCACCGGACGGCACCTGCGCGATCAGTTCGAAGCGGACGCCACCGGGGGCACGACCTCTCCGCGCTGACGCGCCTGGTGCCGATCGCGGAGGATCTCGCCGGCGCGCACCAGTGTCTCACGGCGCGGGCCCTCGGCGAGGATCTCGTCCAGCTCGTCGAGCTCCTCTTCGGTGAAGCCCGCCTCGCGGCGTTCCTCCTTCGCCACGCAGCGACCGCCCCCGAAAGCGAAACGCCGATCAGTCTCGCGCTGGAATTCCTTGACCCGCTGGGCTGCTTCCGGATCGCCTCGCGTGAACTCGCGCACCCAGTCGCTGCCGAAGCGCACGTGGGTCAGCTCGTCTGCCAGCACGAAGTCGACGGCCTGGGCGATGACCGCATCGTCATGGGCCCGGCCGTAGTCGATCAGGGAACGAAAGACGTCACAGGCCAGCCCTTCGAGGCAGCGATTGACACCGGCCACCCGCAGCACGGGATCGTCGGCGCAGGAGACCTCGAAGAGAAAGGTATTTTCCGGGAACTCGCCGATTTCGCCGCCGACGTGTTCGATCAGCTTCTCGTAGACCTGGACGTGCCGCGACTCGTCCCAGCACTGGCGGGCCATGTTCATCTTGAATTCCCAGGGCGCGTCGGGAAAGTCCCAGAGAGTGCGGCCGGCGGCCTCGAGGGCCTGGAGTTCGCCGACGAAGATTCCGTGCAGTTGGAGGCGAAGCTGCAGCGGAGAGCGCTCGGCGCCCGGCTGATCTCCGCCGTTCAGCGTCAGGAACGAGAAGCCCGGTCCGAGCTCGTCGAAGACCGGCTCGAGGGCGGTGCCGGCAAGTCGCTCGCGGATCTTGGGCGCCACCTTCTCCAGCACCCGCACGATCGCGTCGACGTCGTCGGGCAGCGTGCTGAGGAGCTGGTTTCGCGACCGCGTGCGCTTGAAGCGACGGTCGCGGGCGAGGTCCTCGTGGGAGATGAATCGTTTCATGGGGCGTCCCTGGGGCTGGAATCTACCAGACCGGAGTCTTCCCAGCCGGTCGTCGCACCGCCGGATGCGCCGGCGAGGACGGTGGGGCCCCTGGGCTGGGGCGATCCGCCTTCTGGTTCAATCGTCACCGCGACCGTCACGTCGCCTGCCAGAGAAGGCCCGGCGAGCGCGTCGTGGCGAGTCCGGCCGGTGCGATCGACCTTGAAGACCCCGGCACTCGCCGGCTGATCTCCCGCCGTGACCCAGAGCTGATAGCTCTTTCCAACCGGAACCGGGGGCAAATCGTAGACGAAGAGAACCAATCGCCGACTCTGGGGATCGAGGTAGGCGCGAGCGGACGCTGTGGGCAGGGGTCCGACACCTGCGAGGGTCACGGAACGGGTCTGCTCCCCAGTGAGGCGGCTGATTAGGGTTCGCAAGTCGCTGAGCTCGCGATCCAGGCGCTCGCGCCGCTCACCCTCGACTTTGAGAAGCATGATCGCCTGTTCGCGGGCGCTGACCATGGCAGCGAGCTTCCCCTCGACCCGCACCCGTGCCGCGCGTTCGGTCTCGAGCGATCGTGAGACATGGAAGACCCGGATCCCCAGCAGGAGCGCGAGGACGACACTCGCCGCCAGCGCGGTGGTCCGCCACTGCGAGCGCCGCGCCTCGCGAGGCGGAGGCGCCACCCGAGACTCCCCGTTCTCTTCCACGAGGTCCAGCGAACCCTCTTCCACGAGGTCCAGCCATCCCGGACCCGGCGCCGCGGAGGGCTCGACGGTCGTCACCCCGTAGACGAGCTCGTCGGCCACGGCACCCGTCTCCCGGATGACCGCCTCGCATTCTTCGCACCCCGATTCGAGGTGCGCATCGATCCGGTCGCAGTCGTTCGGATCGAGGGGTCCGAGTGGGTAGGAGGGTGCCAGCTCGAGCAACTCGCGATGACCGTTCATACGGTCACCCCAGAGCTGGCCAGGGTCGTTCTCAATTCTGCGACGGCTCTCGCAATCCGACGCTTTACGGTTCCGCGTGGCTCCCCCATAGTTCGCGCGATCTCGCTGTGGGTCATCCCCTGATAGAACGAAAGCTGGATCGCTCGGCGTTCTGGGTCCGGAAGCTGCGCCAGGGCCGTGTCGACGGCACGCCGACGCGGATCCACGGCCGCCGCGACGTCCGGGTCCGCGAAAACGGGGAGGTGGTAGACCGCGCCGATCGGGTGGTCTTCCGGCCGCCGGGCACGCTGGCGCAGACGATCCAGAGCCCCGTCCCGGGAGACCGCGAAGAGCCAGGTTGTGAAGCATCCGCGCCGGGGGTCGTATCGGACCTGCCCCTTCCAGAGCCGCCCGAAGACGTCCTGCACCAGCGCTTCGGCCTCCTCCCGATCCCCGAGGATTCGCGACGCGATCCCCAGAGCGTAGCGGGCGTGCCGATCGTAGAGGCGTTCGAGTGCAGCCGGCTCCCGAGCCCCCAGGCTCCGGAGTAACTCAGCGTCGGAGGGTGACTCCAACCGTGTCCCGCTGCCACAACTCACCAATCCAGTTCCCGACATGAATACGTAGCCCACTCACGATCGGATCCCAGGGGGGGTAGAATGCGAGTTCACTCGCGCCAGAAAAGGAGAGACCGATGTTCGTGATCGCCGGGCACATCCGCATCGACGCTACCAACCGAGACGCCGCCATCACCGGGGCCAAAGAGATGATGGACGAGACCCTCAAGGAGAAGGGCTGTCTCCACTATGTCATCTCTGCGGACGTCGGCGACGAGGGTCTCTTCCACCTCTTCGAGGAGTGGGAGTCTCAGGAGGCCCTCGACGCCCATTTCAAGAGCCCCCACATGGCCAAGTTCCAAAAGAGTCTGGGAAGCGTCGGCGTGAAGGAGCTGAAGGTCCGCCGTTACGAGGTCTCGTCGGTGGGGCCCCTGGGAGGCTGACCCCGCCGCGCGGAGGATCGTGGAGCTCCGGACTAGATGGCGTCGGAGACCCCGCGCACGAAGAGCGGTTCGATGCCGAGGCGGGCCACATCCAGGGCCAGCGCCTCGTCCGCTGGCTTGGCCGGCTCGGGTGCGTTGTCGGCGTCGAAGAGCCGGGCGGCCTCCAGGGTCTTCCGAAGAATGGTTCCATCGCTCGACGTAATCAGGAAAAGATCCGGCGTACGCAGAACGAAATCGACCGCGCGCGCGACCGCCTCGGGATCCCGAATCGGCTCGTACCAGCTGAAGCGCGGGCCCGAATCGTCGGTCACGTCGGTCCAGCGCCGCCTTGCAACGGCCTTGATCGTCTGGACCGCGACGCCCCGCGACCGACCTGTTTCGAGCAGCTTCCTAAAGTCGGCCGCGTACTCGGAATTCCGAAGCATCGTGTAGTTGCACGGGACCAACACCGAGTCGAAGTCGAATCGCGCCAGGCTCTTCAGGTGCATCTCCGGGGCGCGGGTTCCGTGACCGGTGACGCCGATGAAGCGCACGAGGCCCCGGTCGCGGGCCTCGATGGCGGCTTCGAGGGCCCCCCCGGGCCCCATCGCCGTCTCCCACTCCGCCGGGTCCACCAGATTGTGGAGCTGAATCAGATCGATCGATTCGACTCCCAGACGTTCGAGGGAACGCTCGATCCCCGCACGCGCGCCGGCACCCGTGCGCTCGGCGGTCTTGGTGGCGAGAAAGAAGTCGTCTCGGTGGCGCCGCAACCACGGTGCCAGGCGCAGCTCCGACTCTCCGTAGCCAGCGGCGGTGTCGAGGTGGTTGACACCGAACTCGAGGAGAGTTTCGAGAACGCCTTGCGCCCGGGCCGGCTTCATGGCCGCCAGCGCGGCCGCGCCGAAAATCGCGCGGCTGCTGGCATGCCCCGTGCTTCCGAAGGGAATTTTTGCGATCACGCAGGGCTCCTTTGCTCAGGAAGCGGCGCGCAGCTTGTAGCGGATCGGAAGGTGCTTCACGCCGCCCACGAGCGTCGAGCGCAGCCGCTCGACGGGACCGGCCAGCTCGATCTCCTGGATCCGGGGAAGCAGGTACTTGTAGGCGACCTTGAGCTCGAGTCGCGCCAGGTGGGCTCCCAAGCAGAAGTGCTCGCCCATTCCGAAGCCGAGATGCCGATTGGGACGGCGGTCGATCCGAAACTCGAAGGGATCCCGGAAGATCTCCTCGTCCCGGTTCGCGGAGGGATAGAATAGCGCCACCGAGTCACCGGCCTTGATGGTCTTTCCGCGTAGCTCGGTGTCTTCGGTGGCTGTCCGAGCGAAGTGGATGATCGGGGTGGACCAGCGAATCACTTCCTCGATGGCCGAGGGCAGGAGCGCGGGTTCGCGCTGGAGCTTTCGCAGCTGGTCCGGATGCTCGATGAAGGCCAGCATGCCCCCGGTCGTCGCATTGCGGGTGGTCTCGTTGCCCGCGATGACGATGATGAGGCACCAGGCCAGAACGTCCATCAGGTCCAGCGGCTTTCCGTCGACTTCCGCCCGAGTGAAGTGCGTGATGAGATCGTCTCCCGGGTTCCGGCGTTTCTCCTCCACCAGCTGGGTGAAGTACGAGAAGAGCTCGATCATTGCCGCGCGCCCGGTTTCCTGGGCGGTCTTGCCCTCTTCCTGATACTCCGGGTCGCTCGAGCCGATGGTCCGATTGGTCCAGTCGAAGAGCTGCTCCCAGTCGTCGCGGGGCACTCCGAGCAGCCAGGCGATGACCGCGATCGGAAGCGGGGCGGAGATCTTCTGCACGAAGTCGCACTCGCCAGAATCGCCCCCCTGGACCATCGAGTCGACGATCTCCTTGCCGATCCGCTCGATGTCGCGGTCGATTTTCCGGAGCGCGCGGGGGGTGAACCGTTGCTGTACCAGCTTTCGGTAGATGCCGTGCTTGGGCGGATCCATCTGGATCAGGGTCGGTGGGAACTCGTCCGTCTGGTGCTCGGGCTCGTGGCTGATCGTGAGGCGAGGAGCGCTCAGGAAACGCTCGGGCTGCTTGGAGATCGCGAGGATGTCGGCGTGCTTGGTGATCGCCCAGAAGGGTATCCCCTCGGTCCGGTCCCACCAGTAGACCGGATCCTCGCGCCGCATCCAGGTCCAGACGTCATGGGGATAGCCGTGGGCGACGTAATCATCGGGGTGAATGATGTTGAACTTCTCGAGCACCGCCGCCGCAGCCGCCATGGGTTCCTCCGCGATGAGTTCGCGCGAGAGAATTGTACTCGATCGGAGGTGCTCCCCGTCGGCCCTAACAGGCTGCTGACAAAGTGTTTCGAGGGATGATCACAGTCGCACCGATCCCCCTATTTGCCACTCTGACCCCGGGTCTCGCGAAGAGATCCGGCGATTCGTTGCGTCTCTGTGGTGGCC
>JACZXC010000490.1 GCA_022571825.1 Myxococcales bacterium
GACGTGTCGGGCCTCGGGTTCGACCCGCAGCTCGCACAGGTCGCGGCCCGGGCCCAGGCCACCCTGGTGTTGGGCCATCTGCGCGGCACACCGGAAACCATGCAGCGGGCGCCGGACTTTGCGGACGTGCTCGAAGAGGTCGCGATCGAGCTCGAGGCCTCGGTCGAACAGGCCCGGGCTGCCGGGGTCGCCCGCGCGCGTCTGGCAGTGGATCCCGGCCTCGGTTTCGGAAAGAATCTCGACCAGAATCTGACGCTGCTGGCCCACCCGGGCTGGCTGCGCGAGCGGCTGGGCCTCCCGGTGGTGCTGGGCCCGTCGCGCAAATCCTTTCTGGGAGCGGTAACTGGGGAGCCGGTGGAGCGGCGGGATCCGTCGACCTGGGCCGCCTGCGCGATCGCGGCCTTTGCCGGGGTCGACGCGGTTCGCGTCCACGCGCCGGAGGGAGCGGCTGGGGCCGTGGCCCTGGGTCGGGCCCTGGCGAGTGCGCGACGGAAGGAGCTCTCATGATCGAGCGACTCTGGTCGCTGCTTCTCGAGCTGCGAGACTACCTCGGGTCCAACTTCGACCCGTTTCGCGATACGATCGATATCCTCCTGGTAACACTCGGGATCTACTGGCTTCTGGTGCTGATCCGCGGCACCCGCGCGGTCCAGATCCTGGTGGGCCTGATCGTGCTCCTCACCGCCAGCGCCGCCTCCAACCTGTTGAACCTCGTCGCCCTGCGCCTGATTCTCGACAACTTCCTCGGCTCGGCAGCCATCATCTTGGTGATTCTGTTCCAGCACGACCTGCGTCGCGCCCTGGCCCGGGTGGGACGCGGCTTTTTCCCGTCGGTGTCGGCTCGGGAGGAGTCGCAGATCGTCGAGGAGGTGGTACGGGCGGCTCAGATCCTGTCGCAACGCCGGGTGGGCGCGCTGATCGTCCTCGAGCGCGAGACGAATCTCGACGATCAGATCGAGGCCGGAACGCCCGTGGACGCGACGGTATCGAAGGAGCTGCTGACGGCGCTCTTCATTCCGCAATCACCCCTGCACGACGGCGCCGTGCTGATTCAGCGCGGGCGCATCGCCTACGCGGGCTGCGTGCTTCCGCTGACCGCTCGATTGAACCTGCCCGAGGGCCTCGGCACCCGACACCGAGCGGGCGTGGGCATCACCGAGGAGACCGACGCCTTGGTGGTGATCGTGTCGGAGGAGACCTCGGCCATTTCGGTGATGCTGGGAGGTGAGATCATGCCCGGGCTCGACCCGTCTCGGTTGCGGGTCGTCCTGCGCGAAATACTTTCGGGCGAGTGGCGCGAGCTCCCGGGTCCGGGCGAGGGCCCGCGATCCGGCGCGGGCGCTGTCGAGGCAGCACCGGTGCGCGGGGCGAAGGAGGGCTCGGAGGAATCCGCGCCGGCCACCACCGCGGCGCGGTCGGCGGGCTGAGCAGGCCGGTGGCCCGGCGGACTCCCAGCTTCCGACTCCTGCTCCTGGCGGCCACCATGGCCCTCGTGCTCTGGAGCATGGCCCACGGCGCTACCGACATCGAACGCGGCTACGACATCCCGGTGGTGTTCCACGGCATCTCGGACAAGATCGTGATCACGGACCAGAGCGCCGACCTGGTGAATATTCGTGTGTTGGGCAGCCGGGCTGCGCTTCGCAACATCAGCGTTTCGAAGATGGAGTACGTGGTGGAGGTCTCGGGCGGCAAGCCCGGACCGGCGGTCTATGAGGTGGACGTCTCGCGCCTGGAGGTCCCGCGCGGATCGCGGATCGTCAGCAGATCGCCCTCGCTGGTCGAGGTGCGTTTCGAGCGGCGCGGGCGCAAGTCGGTGCGGATTCGGCCCGATCTCGAAGGGGAGCCGGCCGAGGGGTATATCGTGACGGACGTGATTGTCGATCCGCCCCGGGTCTGGCTGGTCGGCGCCCGCAGCGCCGTGCTCCGGCTCTCCGAGGTGGGGACCGAAGTAGTCGACGTGACCGGCCTGGCCGAGTCCGCGGAGCGCGAAGTGAAGCTCTTACTGGCCGGCCACAACGTCTGGATGGAAGATCAGGCTCCGGTCCGGTTGCGAATCGCAGTGGAAGCGCTGCCCGCGACAGA
>JACZXC010000491.1 GCA_022571825.1 Myxococcales bacterium
GGATAGCATCCTGCTGCACCCTCTGATGGGTGGGCTCGATCCCGAGTTCTCGTGGCAGTGCCTGCGCCTGGTCGAATCTCGGGTGCTTCCGGCGCTGCGCGACTGAGGGCTCGGAAGAGGAGATCCCGTGAGCGAGCGCCATCGCTTCGAAGACAAGGTGGGCCTGGTAACCGCCGGCGCCACCGGCATCGGCTTTGGCTGTGCTCAGGCCATCGTCGCCGGTGGAGGCCGGGTCATGCTCTGTGCGCGCCGGGAAGACACCCTGAAACATGCGGCGGAGAAGCTGGGCCCCCAGGCGACCTGGCGGGTTTGCGACGTCACCGACGAGAAGTCGGTGGTGGACCTGGTGGCCGCCACCGTCGAGCGCCTGGGCGCGCTGAACCTGGCGGTGAACGCCGCCGGAACGGGCACCGCGTCCCCGTTTCTCGAGACCCGGACCGAGGAGTTCCAGCGCGTGATCGATGCCAATCTGACGGGGGCCTTCCGCTGCGTGCGCGAAGAAGCGTTGGCGATGAAAGAGGCGGGTGGAGGCAGCATCGTCAACATCAGCTCGATCGCCGGGGCCATGACCCATCCCTGGATGAGCCCCTACTGCGTTTCGAAGGCGGGCCTCGACATGCTCACGAAATGTGCCGCCGACGAGCTGGGTGAGTTCTCGATTCGCGTGAACTCGATTCTTCCCGGAGTCGTCCGCACCCCCATGGCGAGCCTGCTCTCGGACAACGAGATCTCTCGGAATGAGTACCTGCGCCAGATGCCGATCTCGCGGGTGGGAGAGCCCGAAGACGTGGCGGCCTGCGCGGCCTATCTGCTGTCGGACGAAGCCAGCTGGGTCACGGGCCAGCTCATCAGCGTGAGCGGAGGCCACACGCTTCGCAAGGGCCCTGACCTCGTGCCCCTGTTCAAAAGCTTGATGCCGGAGGCCTGACGAGACGACGTGGCCGTGAACCAAGAAGAACGCGTCGAGGGACTGATCGACGTCGAATGTCTGGCGCGCTGGATGGACGACCGCGAACTCCCGGGGGCCGGTGAGCCGTTGCGGGCGGAGTCCATCAGCGGCGGCGCCTCCAACGAAATCTATCGACTCGAGCGGGGAGGATGCCGCATGGTCTTGAGGCGGCCCCCGCGCGAGGTTCCCGAGGGTCGCAACCGCACCATGCTCCGCGAGTACCGGGTGCTGGCTGCCCTGGCGGATTCCGACGTGCCCCATGCCCGGGCCCTCGCCTCGTGCGAGGATCCCGAGGTGCTCGGGGCCTGCTTCTACATCATGGAATTCGTCGATGGTTGGACGCCCATGGGCGAACTGCCCCCGCCCTTCGACAAGGACCTGGAGGCGAAGCGAGGACTCGCCACCGAGCTGGTGGACGCGATCGCATGCCTGGGGCAGGTCGACTGGCGCGCGGCGGGCCTGGAGGGTTTCGGCAAGCCCGAGGGCTTTCTCGATCGCCAGGTCGATCGCTGGCTGCACCACCTGTCGGGCTTCCAGTTCCGCGAGATCCCGGGCCTGGACATCGCCGCGAACTGGCTGCGCGAACACACGCCCCGCTCGTTCAAGACCGGGATCATTCACGGCGACTACCAGTTCGCGAACGTGATGTTCCACCACGGCGCACCGGCTCGGATGGCGGCAGTCGTAGACTGGGAGATGGCGACGGTCGGCGACCCGTTGCTGGATCTCGCGTGGGTGCTGATGGGATGGGTCGATCCGGGCGAAGAGTCCGGGAAGATGGGATACATCGACTACGCCGGCATGCCGTCGCGCGAGGAATTGATGCACCGCTACGCGGGGCGCAGCGGGCTGCCCGTCGACCGGATCGACTACTACATCGTCCTGGCGCGCTTCAAGATGGCGTGCGTGCTGGAAGGCGGCTACGCCCGTTACGTGAAGGGCGGCGCCGACAATCCGAAGATGGAGTCCTTCGGCGACGTCGTCCTCGACATGGGGCGCCGCGCCGCGGAGCTCGCCCAGACGTCGAAGTTGAACTGAGCCCGGCGAACCAGGAGACCCACGTGCCCAAACGACGCGAGCAGATCCGGATGAGCGACGACGAAGCCTGGAAGTTCATC
>JACZXC010000111.1 GCA_022571825.1 Myxococcales bacterium
GCGTTCTTACTCACGAAGATCGTCCGCATCACCGGAACCGCCAGCGATGCCGGCGCGGGGTCGGGCAACGCCTCTCGGTGTCGACGGTAGTTCTCGACGAGCTGGGAGAACGGCTCGATCGGCGATGCCAGGTAGGGGAGACCCAGGCGGCCCGCTTGTGCCAGGGCCTTGGGTCCGAAGGCCGCCACCCAGATCGGGGGGTGGGGCTTCTGGACCGGACGCGGGGCCAGTCGCACTGGCGTCGACGCGCCATCCTCTGTGTCCGCCGATTCCCACGCGACCGCGTCGCCCCGCCAGGCTGCCAGAATCGTCTTGAGCGCGACTTCGAACCGATCGCGCTTCTCCCTTCGCGGAACGTCGAAGGCGGCGAACAATGCCTTTCGGAAGCCGCGGCCCACCCCGAGGATGACCCGGCCGTTCGACAGGCGGTCGAGTACCGCCACCTCCTCGGCCACGTGGATCGGGTGGCGGACGGGCAACAGCAATGAGGTCGTGCCGAGGCGAAGCCGCTGGGTCCGCGCGGCCACGACGGCCAGTCGCAGCAGCGGTGCGGGGTTGGCGCTGCGTCCGGTGAAATGGCTCTCGGGAAGCCAGAGGGACTGGTACCCGAGCTCCTCGGCGCGCTCTGCCTGAGCGGCGAGGGAATCGGCGGTTCCGTCCCAGTCGTCGCGCCAGGGCGTCACGCCGAGGTGGAGCCTGTCATCGGCCGTCACCCGCGGATCATCCGTCGGGCCGCGCGGTCCCGCAAGCGAACGGCAGTTCTCGGGCCGGATCGAAGACGGGATGGTGTAAACTGTCCCACTTCCAGCACGGACCCCCCATGCACCTCGATTCCGAGACAGCCCGAAGAAACCAAGCGTTCGAGGTCGGGATCCGCGAGTACGTGGGGATGAAGGAGGGACCGCCCTTCGCGTGCCCCGATCTCGTGAACGAGCCCATGATCCGGCACTGGTGCGAGGTCATGGGAGACTCGAATCCGGCCTATCTCGACGCCGACGTCGCCAGGAAGACGGTACACGGCGGCATCGTGGCGCCCCCCACCATGCTTCAGACCTGGGACATGCGGGGGTACCCGATGCGCGACCCCGCGCTGATCCAGAACAAGCAACGCGAGCTTCACGCGCTCTTCGACCGGGCCGGCTACACGGGTGTCGTGGCCACGGACACCGAGCAGGAATTCATTCGCTACCTCCGTCCCGGAGACCAGATCACGTCGGAGACGACCATCGAGAGCATCTCCGAGGAGAAGGCCACCGGCCTGGGCATCGGCTACTTCATCGTCACCCGAACCGTCTTCACCGACCAGAACGGCGACGAGGTGGGATGGCTCACGTTTCGCGTCCTGAAGTTCAAGCCGAGCCAGCCGCCGGCGGCCGTGGCTACCGACGGCGGCGCCCCGAAGGCCCCCTCGCGGATCAAGAGCCCGCGGGGTCACGACAACGCCTGGTGGTGGGAGGGAATCGACGCCGGGTTGCTGCTGATCCAGAAGTGCCGTGACTGCGGCGCACTCCGGCATCCGCCTGGCCCGATGTGCGGTGCCTGCCAGTCCTCCCGGTGGGAGACCACCGAGTCCTCCGGGGAGGGAACCGTGTACAGCTACACGGTCCTGCATCATCCGCCGATTCCGGGTTACGACTTCCCCTGCCCCGTCGTACTCATCGACCTCCAGGAGGGAACGCGCCTGGTTGCCAACATCGCGGCCTGCAAGCCCGAGGAGATTCACATCGGAATGAAGGTGGAGTGCCGGATCGAAGATGCGGGCGAGGGCATGAAGCTCCCCTTCTTCTACCCGGCGAGATGAGATGAGTGCGCCCACAGGGAAATCCGCCGTCGTTCTCTCCGATGTCAGGGTTGGAGATTCGCTTCCCGAGCTATCGATCCCGCTGACCGCAAGCTTGATCGTGGCGGGCGCTCTGGCTTCCCGCGATTTCACACCGGTGCACCATGACCGCTCTGCGGCCCAGGCCACCGGCCTGCAGGACGTCTTCATGAATATTCTCACCACGAATGGGCTGGTCGGTCGCTACATCACCGACTGGACCGGTCCCGACGCCGTGATCCGCAACGTCGCCATCAAGTTGGGTGCGCCGAATCTCCCCGGAGACACCCTGACCTTCTCGGGAACCGTTGCGTCCAGAGAGGGCGACGAGCTCCGGATCGAGATCAAGGGCAAGAATTCCTGGGGCGACCACGTCACCGGTACGGTGCGCGTCGTGATTTCGAGCTAAGAGCGACTGGCGGCGATGGAAAGTCTCAGGGACCGGGCGGTCATCGTCGGGATCGGCCAGACCGATTTCTCGAAGAATTCCGGCCGCTCGGAGCTTGCGCTGGCCGCGGAGTGCGTGAAGGCGGCGATCCAGGACGCCGGTCTCTCGCCCCGGGACATCGACGGCATGACCACCTTCACCCTGGACTCGACCGACGAGATCGAAGTGGCTCGCTCCCTGGGGATCGGCGATCTCACGTTCTACAGCCGGATTCCCCACGGCGGCGGGGCCGCGATCGGCATCGTGCATCAGGCCGCCATGGCCGTGGCCACGGGTTCGGCCCAGTACGTGGTCGGCTACCGAGCCCTCAACGGTCGCTCGGGACAGCGCTACAGCCAGGGTGTTTCGGGTGACATCGTGACCTCGGACCTGATCCACTGGGGCTGGTACATGCCCTTTGGGCTGCTGACCCCCGCCAGCTGGGTCGCCATGTTCACCCAGCGCTACATGCACGAGACCGAGTGCAAGAGCACCGATCTGGCCCAGGTTTCGCTGTCGACCCGAAAGCACGCGGTCAACAATCCGAATGCGTTCTTCTACCGCCGGGAACTCACCCTCGAGCAGCACCAGAGCTCTCGGATGATTGCCGACCCGCTCCGCCTCTACGACTGCTGCCAGGAGACCGACGGCGGCTGTGCCTTCGTCGTGACCACACCCGAGCGCGCTCGGGACATGGCCCAGCCCGGAGCCGTGATCCGCGGCATCGCCCAGGCGTCGGCGGATGACCAGGAGAGCATGACGAGCTTCTATCGACCGAACATCGCGGTGCTCCCCGAGATGGACCTCGTCGCCAAGCAGGTCTACGCGCAATCGGGACTGGGGCCCGGTGATATCGAGGCCGCCGTGATCTACGATGCCTTCAGCTCGATCGTGCTGTGGCAGCTCGAGAGCTTCGGACTCTGCGAGCCGGGCGAGGCCAAGGAGTTCATCAAGAACGGCGCCCTCGAGCTCGGCGGCCGGCTGCCCACCAATACCCACGGCGGGCAGCTTTCTGAGGCATACATCCACGGAATCAACGGTGTGAACGAAGGCGTGCGGCTGATCCGCGGCACGTCCTGTAATCAACCCGAGAAGAACGATTGCGTGCTGGTCACCGCCGGTGTCGGGATTCCCACCAGCGGCATGATCCTCGGCAAGCTTGCATAGGGAGAACCGATGCGCGAAGCAGTCATCGTCGAAGCCCTGAGAACTCCGATCGCCAAGGGAAAGATGGGAAAAGGGGGACTCTCGGGACTGCACCCGGCCCGGTTGCTGGCAACCGTGCAGCAGGCCGTGGTCGAGCGGGCCGGGATCGAAGCCGCCGAGGTCGAGCAGGTGATCGGCGGCTGCGTGACCCAGGCCGGCGAACAGGCGGGAAACATCGCCCGGCATGCCTGGCTGACGCGAGGCGATGGCTGGCACACCGGGGGCACCACCGTCGATACCCAATGCGGCTCGGGTCAGCAGGCGAATCACCTGATATCGGCACTCGTGAAGAGCGGCGCGATCGAGACGGGGATCGGCTGCGGTGTCGAGGTGATGAGCCACGTGGGCCTGGGCGCGAACGTGTTCAACGGCCCGGGATTCTTCCTGCCCGAGGACTTTCCCTGGAAGGACGCGAGTAAGACCCAGTTCGACGCCGCGGAGCGAATCGCGAAAAACCGCGGCATCACCCGCGAGGACGTCGACCGCTTCGGCCTGTCCTCCCAGCAAAAGGCGATGGCGGCCCGGACGGAGGGGCGTTTCAAGCGGGAGATCCTGCCCATCGAGGCCTCCATCCTCGACGCCGACAAACAGCCCACCGGCGAGACCCGGCTGCTGGAAGAGGACGAGGGCATTCGCGAGAGCACTCTCGAAGGTCTCGCCAAGCTCAAGCCGGTGCTCGAGGACGGCATGCACACCGCCGGCAACTCGTCGCAGATCTCCGACGGGGCCGCGGCCATCCTGTGGACGACGGCGGAGAAGGCGAAGGAATATGGATTGCGCCCGCGGGCGCGCATCGTGCAGCAGGTGGTGGTGGGAACCGACCCGTACTACCTCCTCGACGGCCCGATCGACGCCACCCGGGCGATCCTGGCCAAGACGAGAATGAAGCTTTCTGACATCGATCTGGTCGAGATCAACGAGGCCTTCGCGGCGGTGGTGCTTTCCTGGGCCCAGGTCTGTGAAGCCGACATGGACAAAGTGAACGTGAACGGCGGCGCCATTGCACTGGGCCATCCCGTCGGCGCCACCGGCTCGCGGCTGATCGTCACCGCACTGCACGAGCTGGAGCGCCGCGACGCGGCCACCGCGCTCATCACCATGTGCTGCGGGTCATCGGTTGGCACCGGGTGCATCATCGAGCGGCTCTAGAAGCATGGGCTCTGGGAGAACGAAATGCGAGATCTGGACGGAAAAGTCGCGATCGTAACCGGCGCCGCCCGGGGCCTGGGGCGCTGCGAGGCGCTTCAGCTCGCGAGCCAGGGCGCCCGCTTGGTGATCAACGATCTGGGCGTCGCGGGCGACGGCAGCGGCCGGGACGAAGAACCGGCGCGGGCCGTGGTCGATGAAATCAAACAGATGGGCGGCGAGGCGGTTCCCCATTTCGGCGACGTCGCCAACTGGAAGGACGCCGAGGCGCTGATCGGAACCGCCCTCGACCACTTCGGAGGCCTGAACATCCTGGTGAACAACGCGGGGTTCATCCGCGACCGCATGCCGTGGAACATGAGTGAAGAAGACTTCGACGCCGTGGTGCGGGTGCACCTCAAGGGACACTTCTGCCCGATGCGCTTCGCCATGATCCACTGGCGGGAAGCGTCCAAAAGGAGCGGCGCTCCGATCTATGGGCGCTTGATCAACACCGCGTCGGAGTCGTACCTGTTCGGTTCGGTGGGGCAGCCCAACTACGCGGCGGCCAAGGCCGGAATCGTCGCGATCACGATGGGCGCGGCCCAGCTCCTGCTCAAGTACGGCGTCACGGCCAACGTCTTCATCCCGCGGGCGCGCACGCGCATGACCAGCAGCGGCCCGTTGGAGGCGATGTTCGCCAAGCCGGAGGAGGGATTCGACGTGTTCGCCCCGGAGAACGCGACGCCCCTGGTGGGCTACCTCGCGTCCCCCAAGGCGGAACGCATCTCCGGCTACGTGTTCATCATCTGGAACAGGGAAGTGAAGATCGTCTCCGGGCCCGGCATCGACGCGGCCTTCGAGAACGACGAGCGATGGGATCTCGACAGTCTTCACACGGCCCTCGGGCCTCACTTCGAGAAGCTCGAGCCCGTCAAGGACGGCTACGCGCTCCGGTCCGGTTGAGAAAGCCCGGTTGAGAGAGTCCCGTCGAGGAAAGGTCCGGATTCGCGTGGCCGAGTTCGACGGGTAGGTGCATCATCATGCGACTGATCGCCGTTCTGGTTCTCGCCCTTGCTCCTTTCGGGTCCGCTTGCGGCGGCGGCACGCGAACCAACGTCCTGATGCCCGACGGATCGCCTTCGTACCCGGTGATGGATTTTCGAGAGCCGCTTCCCCTGGATCCCGTCCCCGCGGGCTGGCACCATCGCACGTTCCTCCGCCACCCTCCGATGGACATCTCGTTCGTGACGAAGGACGGCTTCCCCGCGATTCGGATGAGTACGAACGACAGTGCGTCCATGCTGTTTCGCTACGTCGATATCCAGCTGGACCAGTACCCGGTACTTCGTTGGAACTGGCTGATCGAGCAGCCGATCGTCAGCGACGTCGACGAGATGACCGTTGAGGGAGATGACCATCCCGTGCGCCTGTATCTGGGGTTCGAATCCGCAGAGGGCGAATCCCACGCGATGGAGATCATCTGGGGCAATCGCGCGCTTCGCCGAGGCGACTGGAAACACCTCAAGTTCTTCGGAAAGTCCTTCCCGCACTACGTCGCGAACGGCGGAGCCGAGAACGCGGGTCGCTGGCACCGCGAGCGCGTCGTTCTCACGGAGCTCTATTCCAAGCTCTGGGGAGATCCGGCCGGTTCCCGTCTGGTGGAGGTCGCGCTCTTCTGCGATACCGATGATACCGGGGCCGAGAGTACCGCCTACGTCTCCGACGTACGGGTCGAGACCGACCGATAGATTCGAGAGAATGCCAGCGTGAGCGATACCGAGTTCATCCATGTCTACGCTCTCGAGAGGGACCGCGAGTACGTCGAACGGGTCCAGGCGGGGACGGTCGCGGCGGGGGATCTCGCCCTTTGCACCGACAACGGCCTGTTCGGCTCGAGTCAGTGGTGGGCGGCGATTCGGAAGGGGACCGTCCCCACCGAACGCATCGAGGGAACGATCGTGAAGCTCTACAAGCAGGGCGAATGGCCGGAGTTCGCGGTCGAGTCTGACGGGCAGCGCACCTCCTGGGCGATGGATGGCGATGTCTCCCACTACGAGGAGGGAAAGCGCGTGCGCATCGACTTCGTGACGCTGGAGTACCAGAATCCGAAGCCCAACGGAGAAGCTTCGACCCGGGCGGTACTGGGTATCTGGATCGAACCCTGAAGCATCCGGACGGATAGAACCTCGGACGGACCAGGCGCTTCCGACGGCGGGGGGTCGATGAATAAAAACCGGGTGGCGTGGGTCGCGTCGGTCGCGTGGGTCGCGTGGGTCGCGTCGGTCGCGTGGCTGGCAGTCGGGCTCGGGGTCCTCGCGCTCGGCGCCTGTGCCACGGGTGTGGGCGGGCAACGGCCTTTGGCGGTCCCGGAATTCGCGCGACCCGATCGCCCCGGGGTTCCCGAGCAGCTTCATCGCGACCTGATCCTGTGCCTGGACCAAGCCCATGAGGGGGTGCTCTCGGGCTTCCCTCGCTTTCGCGCTCCGGGATCGGCCCGTCGCGCGCTGAGCGAGGACACGTCGGAGTGCATGGCGCGGGCCGGCTGGGTCCGTCGCTGACCGCGGCGGTTCGAGGAGGATCTTCGATGGGAAAGGGGTGGGTCTGGATCGTTCTCAGATCGTGGGTCGTGCTGGGCGGGGTGGCGGGATGTCAGATCACCCCCGAGCGGATCGCTCGAATCGAAGTCGAGAACGAGCTGCTCCGCGAGCAGGTGCAGATCATCCGCAAAAATTGCAGCTACTACCGCGAACTCGAGCTGGAGGTGGAAGAAGAGATCGACGGCAGCCGCTAGAGCCGATCTCTGGCGCGCTGCGCTGAGACGACAACGCCCCGACCGAAGCCGGGGCGTGTCGACTTGAGCAACGGCAGGGCAGACTATCCCCGCAGCAACCTTCTCCGCCGATCCAGCCACAACACCGCCGGTAGCAGGAACACCAGCGCGAAGCCGAGGCCGCAGCCCTTCGCGCATATTGAGGTGCCAGCCGACCGATAGATTTCTCGAGGAATAACCTCGTCCGAAATTGGGAAGGGACCTCGGATGCGGCAAGGGGGGCGGAGGCGACCGCCTCTGAAACGAAACTCGTGCCCCGGAATGGCGTAAACGGGATCAGCGGTTCCCGGGGCGGACCCTGCGCGCTGCGGCCACCAGGCCCAGCAGGCCGAACCCCATCAGGGCGGCGCTGGCGGGCTCCGGGATCGGGAGTCCCATGGTGCCGTAGAGCGGCTCCACGTTGTCCAAGCCTGTGAGGATCCCCGTGTAGAGGAGGTTTGCCGTGATCTCGTCCTGGACGTAGGCCAGGTTGCCGCTGGGGAATCCCCCGTTCGGGATGCTGTTGAGGTCGAGGATTCCGAACAGCGAACCGTCGGGCGGGATGGGCTCGACGCTGCTGATGGTGCCCGAGAAGAGCTGGACAGTGCCGAGTGTGGCGGCGCCATTGAAGAGGTCGCCGACGGACGAGAGCGCGTGGCTGCCCTGGTTGGGAACGGCGTTCGCGGGGTTGAGACCCCAGTGGCCGCTGATGTTCTCCAGGCCGCCGATCGACCCGAGCTCCGCCAAGGCGATGCCGGCTCCAGACCCCACCAGAGCCGAGGCACCCACGGTGGCGCCCGGGAAAGGCGTGTTGCCGGGCGGGCCATCCCGGAAATCCGCTCCGCCCAGCACGTCGAACACCAGTCCCGTTTCCCCGCGGGGTGGATGACGAGTTGTTGGCATTACGCTCCT
>JACZXC010000492.1 GCA_022571825.1 Myxococcales bacterium
CGCGTACGGCGGGGGAGCTCGAGAACGGGCTCGCCCTGGCCGAGGGAATCCGCGGAGAGCGCCGGCCACCGGTGCTGGTGACCTCGGCCCGGGATGGAACGGGCATCGCCGAACTCGTCGATGCGATGGATGATCATCGCGGGTGGCTGCTCGAGGGAAACCGCTTGAGCGAGCGCCGGCGGCGAGGCGACGAGGCCTTCGTCCTGGAGACTCTGGAGCTGCGTTACGGAAGCTACGGCGTGGAGGCGATCGGTGGACCCGACGCCGTCCGAGCCCGAATCCGCGCCGACGCTCCCGCCTCCGTCTTCACCGCGATCGAAGCCCTGAGCCGCGCGATCCAGCAAGCGCTGCGAAGCGGCGCGCGCAGCGAGGCGTAGCCGAGCGAAGCTCGAACCAGCAAGCGCTGCGAAGCGGCGCGCGCAGCCAGGCGTAGCCGAGCGAACCGTACCCAATACCGCATCGGCGGTAGCGTTCAGTCGTAGCGCGGGCCGGAGAAGGGTTCGTTGCAGAGGAGCTGCCAGTCCCCGTACTCGCACTTGCCGATGCGGCAGCCCACCGGGGGGAAGGTCGGCTTCGGCCCGCACTCCCCCGTAAGCGAGTCTTCGCAGATCTGTTCCCAGCGGTTATTCTTGCAGCGGCCGATGACGCACCCCAGCTTCGGAATCGGCCGGTTCCCACACAACGCCATGTCATCCATCGCACAACGCTCGGACCATTTTCCGTCCACGCAGGCCTCGATCCAGCACCCGGGCGCGGGGAACGGCTGGGGCCCGCAGACCGCCCTCAACGTGCCTCCGCACTTCTGCATCCAGCGCGAGCCGACGCACTGGAAGATCGAGCAGCCCTGATCCGGAGTCGGCATCGGGCCACATACAGACGACTGGGCTCGGATCGCATCCGGCGCCGCGAAGCTCGCCGCCCACAGGCCGGCGACCCCAAGGAACCCGGCGACGCCGGCGCCATTGCGCATTCGCACCCGAGCCCCCTTTTCCGGCGGCCTGGCTTCGCGATCGGCCGCGGCCCTTCCCGGCGACCCAGTATAGGCACGGGAAATCGGGCCTCCACCGGCGCTATCCTCGACGCGCGTGAGAGTCCTCCGCGCGATAGTCCTGGCTCTGCTCCTCTCGCTGCTGTTCGGGGTGGCGGTGGGCACGCTGCTGCGTCTTCGCCTGGAACGCCCGGTGCGCTACCTGGGGTCAGCCCCCGCGTCCCTCCCACTCGATATCGGGGAGCCCGGCCCGCCGATTCTCCACCCGCGCCATGACGAACAGCAGATCGGATAGGCGGTTCAGATAACCCAGCGAAGCCTCGCTGAGCGGGCTCTCGCGATTCAGCGAAACGACCCGGCGCTCGGCCCGTCGGCAAACCGTGCGCGCGACGTGCATCGCCGCGGCCGCGGCGCATCCACCCGGCAATACGAATCGCTTCAGCTGCGGAGGCTCCTGCTCGAGCGAGTCGATCTGGCGTTCGAGCTCTTCGATGTCCGCCGCCGTCGGTTCGGGGACTCGGCTGCGCTCGCGCCGTTTGACGTCGGGGGTGGCCAGATAGCCCCCCAATCCAAAGAGCCGGCTTTGGATCGTGAGCAGCATCTCGCGAAGGTCTTCGTGACCGCTGGCCTCGATACAGACTCCAACCAAGGCATTGAGCTCGTCGACCACGCCATAGGCATCGACTCGCAGGTCATCCTTCGCGACGCGACCGTCGCCGAACAGATCGGTCTCGCCGCGATCTCCGCGCCGGGTATAGATCTTCATGGCGAGGAGTCGGGGCGTACTCCACTGCGCCGCAGCTCCTCGTCGACGCGACGCGCCAAGTCGGGGTCGAGCGGCTCCGCCGCCACGAGTTGCCGTGGTCGTCGGACAGATAACACATGACGCGTCCGGCCCAGTCTGGCTCTTTCTGGCCCGGCTTGTTGTGCAAGGCGACCGGCAGCACGATCCGCCCGCTTTTGAGTTGCACCGCACGGTCGTTGTTCAGCACGTAGTAGCCGACTTCGTCGGTGATGCACTGCCGTGGCGGGCCGAACGAGGCGGCTTCGTCGTCGGAAATCCGCATGAC
>JACZXC010000112.1 GCA_022571825.1 Myxococcales bacterium
GCGTAGGGTCGCGGTTCTCGGCAGCACCGGCAGTGTCGGCGAGCAGGTTCTGGCCGTGGCCCAGGCATTTCCCGATCGTGACCGGGTGGTTGCACTGGCCGCCGGGAAGAACGTCGCCAAGCTGGCGCAGCAAGTACGCTGTTTCGAACCCGAGATCGTCTCGGTGGCGAACGGCGCCGCCGCGGATGAGCTGCGAACTCGCCTGGCCGGCACCGGGGTGCGTATCGAGCGGGGCGCCGAGGGATTGGAAGCCGTGGCCACCTGCCCCTCGGATCTTGTCGTGGCGGGACTCGTCGGCGCCGTTGGGCTGGCTCCGACGCTGGCCGCGATTCGCGCCGGCCGGGACGTCGCCCTGGCCAACCAGGAAGTCCTCGTCATGGCCGGGGCGCTGGTTCTGCGGGAGGTTCGGCGGCGGGGAGTGACGCTACTGCCGGTGGATAGCGAACACAGTGCGATCTTCCAGGTCCTGGCCGGCCAGCGCCGGGAGGACGTGGCCCGCCTGATTCTGACCGCCTCGGGTGGACCGTTTCGCACCTGGACTGCGGAACGCATTGCCCGCGCCACCGTCGATCAGGCCCTCGACCACCCGAACTGGGACATGGGACCCAAGATCACCATCGACTCCGCCACGCTCATGAACAAGGGGCTCGAGGTGATCGAGGCGCGGTGGCTCTTCGACGTGCCACCGGATCGCGTCGACGTTATCGTCCACTCGCAGTCCATCGTCCACTCGATGGTCGAATTTCGGGACGGTTGCGTGTTGGCACAGCTCGGCATTCCGGATATGCGCGTTCCGATCGCCGTGGCCCTGGCGTACCCCGAAAGACTGCCTCTGGAGATACCGCGACTCGATCTCGCCGCCTTGGGCCGCCTGGATTTCGAGGCGCCGGACCGCAAACGGTTTCCCTGCCTCGACCTCGGCTACGCGGCGCTCGCGGCGGATGAGACTGCACCGGCGGTGCTGAATGCCGTCAACGAGGTTTCGGTGGCGGCCTTTCTGGCGGGCGCGATTCCGTTCCCCGCCATCGCGGCCGCAAACGCCGCTGTGCTCGACTCCCACATCGGGCGGGGCGGGAACCGGACGATTCGCGACCTGGCGGATGTGGTCGAAGCGGACGCGTGGGCCCGAATCGGTGCCCGGGAATGGCTGGCGAAGGTGGAAGGGGCGAGGGTCTAGTGGAGTACGCGTTGGCCTTCGTGATCATGTTGAGCGTGCTCATCTTCGTGCACGAGGCGGGCCATTGCATCGTGGCCAAGCTCTGCGGCGTGCGGGTGCTCAAGTTCTCACTCGGCTTCGGTCCTCCGATCGGGTTTGGGCGCTATCGACTCCTCTGGAAGTGGGGGCACACCGAATACGTGATCGCGTGTATCCCGCTCGGAGGCTTCGTCAAGATGCTCGGTGAGAATCCGGACGAGGTCGGGGATTCCGAGGTGCAGGCGAATCTCGAGGAGGCTCTCCCGGGACAGCCGCTGTGGAAGAAGCTCTCGATCGTATTCGCGGGCCCCGCGATGAACCTGGCGTTTCCGGTGCTGGTCTTCATGGCGACCCTCTTCGTCGGGAGCGACCGGCGCGACGCGGTGATCGGCACCGTCGAGATCGGCTCACCGGCGGCGCTGGCGGGCTTGACCCCCGGCGTGCGCATCCTCGCGATCGATGGAAATCCGGTGCGGTGGTGGGATGAAGTTGAGAAGGCGATTTCGACAAGTCCCGGCGAGACCCTGAGCATCGAAACGGTTCTCGGTGATGTTCGCGAGGAGTGGTCCCTCGGGGTCTCGACCCGCTCGGGCCTGGATCTCTTCGGCAAGGTTCGGGCGGTGGGCTGGTTGGGGCTGGGACAGGAGCGGATGCTCTCCATGCTGGGAATTCCCGATCCGCATTCGCCCGCCGGATTGGCGGGGTTGCGATCGGGCGACCGGGTCACCGCCGTCGCGGAGCAGCCGGTGGAGGACTGGTCGGGTTTCGTCGAGGGCTACGTCGCGGCGGGCACGGCGGGGGAGGTCACCCTGGATATCGAGCGCCATGCCGCGGACGCGACCCAGTCCCTCCGCTTCCGCGTGCCGGCCCTCGGCGACGTCGCGAAACTGGGCGTGGTCCCCGCCACCGTGCTGATCTCGGCCGTCTCGCCCGACTCGCCGGCGGAGCGCGGCGGCCTTGCGCCGGGAGACCTGATCCTCGCCGTGGACGGAGCGCCCATCGGCAGCTTCGCCTCCTTCGCCGAGACGGTTCGGACCAGTGGAGGTCGCCCACTGGTCCTGGTGTACGGCCGCGACGGTGCGCTGCACGAGATCACGATCGTCCCCGAGCTCCTCGCGATGGACACCGGTCTCGGATTCGAAGAGCCGCGCTACATGGTGGGCATCATCGCCGCAACGACCTTGCTTCCGGGCGCCGTGGCCATGGACCGCGAGAGGAACCCCCTGGTCGCGTTCTCTCGATCCGTGGCCATGACCGTCGACGTGACCCGAACCTTCCTGGTCGGCCTCGGGAAGCTTCTCACCGGCGAGGTGTCGCGGAAGCAACTGGCCGGGCCGATCGGAATCGCGGAGATCGCAGGCAAGGCGTTTCAGCGGGGTTGGCAGACCTACCTGGCGGTCATGGTTCTGATCAGCATCAACCTGGGGATCCTCAACCTGCTTCCGATACCGATCCTGGACGGAGGCCAGGCCCTGGTCTTCACCATTGAAAGCATCAAGCGCAGTCCGCTCTCCCTGCGAACCCGGGGGATGGTGCAGCAGGTCGGCCTGACGCTATTGATGCTGCTGATGGGGCTGGCTTTCTGGAACGACATCGTCCGCACTTGGCCACGGGTCGTCGATTGGTGGCAGAGCGGCTTGGGTCTCTAGGCTCGCGGGCGGCGTCATGTCGCATCCACCCCTGCTCCTGGCTCTCGAGACCGCGACCCGTGTCGCGTCGGTGGCGCTGTTGCGCGACAGTCAGGTCCTGGGCGAGGAGCTCGCCGGGCCCGGGCAAACCACCGCCGAGTCCCTGCTCCCGAGCCTGGAGGCCCTGCTGGCGCGCTGCGGCCTTGCCCTCGGCTCCATCGATGCCTTCGCCGTCTCGGTCGGGCCCGGCTCCTTTACCGGTCTGCGCGTGGGAATCGCGACGGTGAAGGGTCTGACCTTCGGCACGGGTCATCGGGTGGCGCCGGTCCCGACCCTCGCAGCCCTGGCCCGGACCGCGTCCAATCCCTCGGGTCCCGTGGTGGCAATGCTCGACGCGCGTCGCGGAGAGGTCTACGCCGCCGCCACTGCCGCACCCGGCGGGGGCCCTTCGCCCCCGGAAATTCTGGCCGAGGGCGTCTACTCCCGGGAGGATCTGGTGCGGAAGCTTCCCCCGGCGTGCGTGCTCGTGGGGGAGGGCGCCCTCGTCTGTGGCGAATGGCTGCGCGAGCGTCTGGGGTCCGGAGTGAAGCTGCAACTGCCTCCCGCCACCGACGCGAGGGCCCGACACGTGGGGGTCTTGGGCGCGGCGATGATGGCCGCCGGGAAGGGCATCGACTCCGCCGATCTGGTTCCCCGTTACCTTCGGCGTGCGGAAGCCGAAGTCAAACGCACCGGGCAGCGATTCGAGCTTCCTCACTCGGGTCTTGGCTGAGCCCCGTGAGCCGTCCCAGGCGAAATTCCACAGGAAATTCGCCATACTAGAGAGCTGCCCGACACACTGGCGGGGTTTGCAGCGGGAGGCCGGACCTGCGATGGAACTGAACGTCTATTACGACAAGGACGCCGACCTCGGACGCCTGGACGGCAAGACTGTCGCGGTCATCGGTTACGGCAGCCAGGGCCACGCCCATGCGCTGAATCTCGACAGCTCGGGGGTCTCGGTGGTGGTCGGCCTGCGAAAAGAGTCGCCCTCCCGGACCAAAGCCGAAGAGGCGGGTCTGCGCGTACTCACCCCCGAAGAAGCGGCCCGCCAGGGCGACGTCGTGATGCTCACGCTTCCCGACGAGACCGCCGCGGACATCTACCGCGAGCAGGTCGCACCGAATCTCCAGTCCGGCAACTATCTGGCCGTCGCCCACGGCTTCAACATCCACTTCGGAGCGATCCGGCCCGCCCCGGGCGTGAACGTGTTCATGGTGGCGCCGAAAGGCCCCGGCCACACGGTTCGCCAGCACTACGAAGAGGGCCGGGGTGTGCCGTCGCTGGTGGCGGTGGCCGCGGATCCCTCCGGCGACACGCTGCAGATCGCACTCGCCTACGCCAAGGGAATTGGCGCCGGCCGCGCGGGAATCATCGAAACCACCTTTCGCGAGGAGACCGAGACAGATCTGTTCGGGGAACAGGTGGTGCTCTGCGGAGGGCTCACCGCCCTCATGACCGCGGCCTACGACATCCTCGTCGATGCGGGCTACGCCCCCGAAATGGCGTACTTCGAGACGATCCACGAAGTGAAGCTGATCGTGGATCTCATCTACGAAGGTGGCGTGGCGAACATGCGCTACTCGGTCTCGAACACCGCGGAATACGGAGATCTCACCCGCGGCCCCCGGGTCATCGACGAGTCGGTCAAGCAGCGAATGCGCGAGATTCTGACCGACATCCAGTCGGGCCGTTTCGCGCGGGAATGGGTGCTGGAGAACAAGGCCGGTGCAATTTCCTTCGAGGCGCTGCGCAATCGCGCGCGCACCCACCCGTCGGAGGATGTCGGCGCCAGACTGCGAGGCCTGATGCCGTGGCTGAAGGAGAAGCGTCTGGTGGACCGCGCCAAGAACTGACGTGGGCGAAGCGGCTTCCCAATCGGGTGCGGTCCAGCCGCCCGCGACCGATGCCACCGCGCCCGTCTTCGCGGAGCGGCCCACCGAGCCGGTCGTACGCGATGCCCTCGTGCTCGGGGCGGTGCCGCTGGTGCTGGCGGGCCTGGCCGGGGTCCTGGGTGCGACGACGCTCGGCTTCGTCCTGATGGGCGCCACGGTTTTCGTGGCTTTCTTCTTCCGAAACCCGACCCGCGAGATCCCGGGCGACGAGCGCAGCGTGGTGGCGCCGGCGGACGGGCGTGTCATCGACGTCGGAGAGATCGATCGCCCCGACGGTGGCAGGGCGCTGCGGATCGGGATCTTCCTGTCGGTATTCAACGTGCACGTGAATCGCAGCCCTGCCGCGGGGCGTGTCGTCGCGATCCAGCGCGGGGGTGACCGGTATCGAGCCGCCTTCGACCGGCGGGCCGAGCACGACAACGTTCGCTGTACCCTGACTCTCGAGACCGCCGCCGGCGAGCGAATCCAGGTGGTCCAGATCACCGGCCTGATCGCGCGGCGTATCGTGTGCCACCCGAAGGTTGGCCAGTGGGTGGCCCGGGGCTCGCGCTACGGGCTGATTCGGTTCGGCTCGCGCACGGATGTGGTGCTGCCCCAGGGCAGCGTCGCGCGGGTCGCCCGGGGAGACCGCGTGCGCGGGGGCAGCAGCGTGCTCGCCAGGCTTCCGGAGCCCGGGGCGGGGGAAGGCGAGGCGTGATGGATTCGGACGTCGAGGTTCCCACGCGGCGCTTTCGCAGGCGGCGGCGGCGGGCGCGCGGCTCCCGGCGCGGGCTGTACTTGCTACCGCACCTGATCACCACCGCCGGGCTCTTCTTCGGATTCTGGGCCATCATTCAGGCGCCCACGCTTCCGGATCTCGCCGCGGTCGGAATCATTCTTGCCATGTTCTGCGACGCCCTCGACGGGCGCGTCGCGCGCTTCGCGAAGTCGACATCCCGCTTTGGCGTCGAGTACGACTCGATCGCAGACACGGTTTCCTTCGCCGTCGCCCCGTCGATCCTGGCGTTCAGTGCGGCCAACCTGCAGGTGCTCGGTCGGCCCGGCTGGATCATGGCGTTTCTCTTCACGGTCTGCGCCGCCCTGCGCCTCGCCCGCTTCAACGTCTCGCCCGGACGCTATCCCGGACGATTCGAGGGACTGCCGAGTCCGGCGGCCGCCGGTGTCGTGGCTACCACCCAGCTCTGCGGGTCGTTCCTCCGCGAGAACGGAGTCGTCTGGGCGATTCCGGAGTCTGTGCTGGCAGGGGGCCTGGCGCTGCTCGCGCTGTTGATGGTCAGTCCGATTCCGTACCGCAGCTTCAAGGAGATCGACTTCCGGCACTCCTACGCGACCCTGGTCCTGGTGGTGGTCACGATCGTGCTGGTCGGTATCCAGTGGGTTCTGAGCCTCTTTGCCATCGGCCTGGTGTACACGATCGCGGGTCCGGTGGAGTGGTTCTGGCGCTGGCGCGCCAAGCGACCGCTCGAGATGATTGCAGAAACCGACCCCCCGGTTCCCGCGGAGCGGGAGCCCGACAGGATGGCTCCATGAGCGAAAACGACCTGATTCGGATCTTCGACACCACGATGCGCGACGGCGAGCAGTCGCCGGGCTGCAGCATGAACCTGGTGGAGAAGCTCACCCTCGCCCGCCAGCTCGAACGTCTGGGCGTCGACGTGATCGAGGCCGGATTTCCCATCGCCAGTGACGGCGACTTCGAGTCGGTGTGCGCCGTGGCGGCGGCGGTTCGGGAAAGCGTGATCTGCGGTCTGGCCCGCACCAGCTCCGAGGACATCGAACGAGCGGCCCGCGCCCTCGAGAGCGCCGCGAATCCGCGCATCCACACCTTCATCGCCACCAGCGACATCCACATGGAGCACAAGCTGCGCATGAGTCGCGAGCAGGTGCTGGAACAGGTGGACCGCGCGGTCCGTCAGGCCCGGGGCTACTGCGACGACGTGGAGTTCTCGGCGGAGGACGCCACGCGGTCCGACGCGGACTTCCTGGTCCAGGTATTCACCGTGGCGAGCGAGGCCGGTGCGACGACACTCAACGTCCCGGATACCGTGGGCTACACCCTGCCCGAGGAGTTCTCGGAGCTGATCCGGCTTCTCAGGGACCGCGTCCCCGGGGCCGAGAAGTTGGTGTTCGCCGTCCACTGCCACAACGATCTGGGGCTCGCCGTAGCCAACAGCCTGGCGGCGGTCCGCGCTGGGGCCCGGCAAGTCGAGTGCACCGTGAACGGCATCGGCGAACGTGCCGGGAACACCTCGATGGAAGAAGTCGTCATGGCGGTCAAGACCCGCCGGGATTCCTTTGCCGGACTCGATACCCGAATCCGCACCGCCGAGATCTATCCCGCGAGCCGCATGCTGTCGTCGATCATTGGCGTCGCGGTGCAGCCCAACAAGGCGATCGTCGGCGACAACGCGTTTGCCCACGAGGCGGGGATTCACCAGGACGGCGTGCTCAAGGCGCCCATCACCTACGAGATCATGACCCCTCAGTCGATCGGCCGGCCCTCCAACGAACTCGTGATGGGAAAGCATTCCGGGCGCCACGCGTTCCGCGAGCGGCTGTTGGAGCTGGGCTTCGATCTGGAGGGCGAGGAGTTCCAGCTGGCCTTCCGGCGATTCAAGGATCTGGCGGACAAGAAGAAGACGATCTTCAACGAAGACATCGAGGCCATCGTCGCCGACACGACCATCGACCGCGACGAACGCTTCGCGGTCAAAGAGGTCTCCGTGCTCTCGGGCACCTTCGCCGAGCCTACGGCCACGGTAGAGCTCGTCATCGATGGCGAGGCGAAGAAAGGCTCGGCCCTGGGAGTCGGCCCGGTCGATGCTGTGTTCAAAGTCGTCGCAGAACTCACGGAAACCAAGAGCGACTTGCTGCGTTTCCACGTCACCGCCATCACCGGAGGAATGGATGCCTTGGGCGAGGTGTCGGTCACGGTGAGCGAGGATGGTCGCCGGGTGATTGGTCACGGCGCCGATCCGGACATCATCGTCGCCAGTGCGAAGGCCTACGTGCACGCGCTGAACAAGCTCGTCTGGCACAAGCTCCGCCGCGGAGTTTCCGAGCCCAAGGGCATCTAGGGCCTTGATGCGCCGCGTTCTGCTTCTCCCCGGCGACGGGATCGGTCCCGAGGTCACCGCCGAGGCGCGCCGGGTGATGGAGGCCGCCGGGGGTCGCTTTGGCCTCGATCTGGCCTTCGAGGAGGGCAGGATCGGCGGGTCCGCCATCGACGAGTGCGGCGTTCCCCTGGCCGACGAGGTGCTCGACCGCGCCCGTGCCTGTCAGACGATCCTGCTGGGCGCCGTGGGGGGGCCTCGTTGGGACGGCCTGCCCATGGACCGACGCCCGGAGAAGGGTTTGCTTCGCATTCGCAAGGAGCTGGGGCTCTTCGCGAACCTACGCCCGGCCACGGTTTTTCCCGCGCTGATCGAGGCCTCGACCCTGCGACCCGAGGTAGTCGAGGGCATCGACCTGTTGGTCGTCCGCGAGCTCACCGGCGGTATCTACTCCGGCGAGCCTCGGGGGGCCGCCC
>JACZXC010000113.1 GCA_022571825.1 Myxococcales bacterium
CGTCGAAGATCATGCAGGAGCGGGCTCGCGCCAGCGAGAAGATCGAATTCGTCTGGAATTCGGTGGTGGACGAGGTGCTGGGCGACGAGTTCGTGACCGGGGTTCGCGTTCGCCAGATGGAGACGAACCAGACGCGGGAGCTGCCGGTGGAGGCGCTTTTCATCGCCATCGGTCACCAACCGAACACCGAGCTGCTTCGGGGCCAGCTCGAGCTCGATCCGGTGGGCTACATCAAGGTCGAGCCCGGGACGACTCGCACGTCGGTGGAAGGTGTCTTCGCCTGCGGCGACGCCATGGATCCGACCTACCGCCAGGCGGTTACGGCCGCGGGAACTGGCTGCATGGCCGCGATCGATGCGGAACGCTGGTTGGCCGCACAGGGGATCGAATAGACCCGGATCGCCGCTCTTGTGCCCCCGTCGGACCGGGTTTAGGCTCCGATTTGATGCCTCTTTCCAAGGACCGTCTCGAGCGACTGATCGCGCGCTCCACGGACATCGTGGTCGCGACCGACCGCAAGGGGATGGTGATCTACTACAACGACGGCGCCACGCGCAGCCTGGGCTACACCCAGGACGAGATCCTCGGGAAGTTCGTTGTTCAGCTGTATCCCGATTTCGACGAGGCGAAACGCGTGATGTCGGCGATGCGCGATCCCGGGAACGGGGGCCTCGGGATCGTGGAGACTTTCGAGACCACCTACGTGTCGAAGTCAGAGCAGCGGATTCCCGTCGCGATCTCTGGCGCGATCACCTATGACGAGGGCGGAGACGAAGACGGCACCATCGGTTTCGCCAAGGACCTTCGTGAGCTCCGTCGCAAGGATCAGCTCGCGACCCTGGGTGAGGTCGCCGTGGGACTCTCCCACGAGATCAACAATCCCCTCGCGGTGATCCTCAACCAGATGGACCTCCTGGAGCGGGACATCGAAGCCCTGGCCGGCGATCGCGACAGCTCGGTCGAGGCCGAGCGTCTCTACGCGGTGCGCCGCGAGGTCTCGCGGGTCTCCGAAATTCTGGCCCGCCTGGGAGAAATGGCGGAGACGAAGCAGTACGAGACCATCGGGTACATCGGGCCGACCCGGATGATCGACCTGCGTACCAAGCCTCCCTCGACCCCGGCGGACCCGCGGCTCCGCGGGCTGCGAATCCTGGTGGCGGACGACGACCTCGGCATCTGCCGCACCCTCAAAGAGATGCTCGAGGCGGACGGCTGCGTGGTCGATACCGCGGGCGACGGGGTGCAAGCGCTGGAGCGGATCGACTCGAAGCCCTTCGACATCGTTCTCTCCGACGTCGTCATGCCCAACATGGACGGGTACGAGCTCTACTCCGCCATTCGCGAGCGCCACCCCGAGGTTTCCGTCTTGATGATGACCGCCTTCCACTACGACCGGGACCACATCATCAAGCGCAGCCGAATCGAGGGCCTCGAGGGCGTGATCTTCAAGAAGCCCGTGGATCCCCAGCGCCTGCGCCAGGTCATCGCCGAGACCGCGCACAAACGGAGCTGAGGCCGAGATCTTCTACTTCCGCGGCCTTCGGCCTTGGAGGTCTCCTAGCAGCGGTCTCAGCGACAGCGTTCAGCGAGTGCAAGGCCCGGCCAGGCTAGGCGGGACCCCGCCGAGAGCCGTCCTCGCCACGCAGACGCAGACGATCCGACGCGCACCGGAGCGTCGCAGGGTACGGGCGGCTTCGGCGAGAGTGCTCCCGGTCGTGACCACATCATCCACGAGCCAGACGTGGGGCGGAATCCGGCCCCGGGCGCGAAACGCTCCTCGGACGTTTCGTTGGCGCTCTTTCCTCGCGAGCCCCGTCTGGCTCGGCGTGTCGCGGATCCGCTCCAGGGCCACCGGGTCGACGCGAGTCCGCCGGTCGTGGGCCAGGACCCGAGCCAGACGGGCCGGGGGGTTGAACCCGCGCTGGCGGAGGCGGCGTGGGTGCAGGGGAACCGGAACGATCAAGTGGGGCGAAGGCCCCGAAACGCGGGCGGCGGATTCCCGGACCAGTTCGCGAACCACCGCCCAGGGGGCCGGATCGAGCCCACCGATTCCGGGCACCGGATACTTGAAGCGGTGAATCCAGTCCTCCACGTCACCGGCGAAGGCGACGGCGGCGATGCATGCGGCGAAGGGGCCGCTCGCGCCGATGCAGGTCGGGCACAAGCCGTCGGGATCCGTGGCGGGCACGGTCTGGCACAGCGCGCAGCCGTTGCGCGGGATCCGCAGCAGCCGCGCGTCGCAGCTCGGACACAGCGCAGACGCACTCCGCGGGCAAGCACCGCACGCCGCGCAGCTCGGAGGCAGCGCAAGATCCAGCAAGCCGGCGAAGCCGGCGCGCAGCCAGGCGAAGCCGGGAGCCAACGCTCCTCGAACGAAATCGAGCATGGAATTCATCCGCGGGACCGATGCGTGGGGTCGGTCTATGGTTCCACGATCAACGAGTGGCCGGTCATTGCCTCGGGGGCCGGCATGCCGAGCAGCTCGAGAACCGTCGGGGCGAGGTCCGCGAGTCCTCCGTTTCGCAATCGGCGCCCCCCCGGGTTGCGGGTGATCCAGAAGATCGGAACCGGATTGGTCGTATGTGCGGTGTGGGGCCCTCCGGTCTCGGGATCGATCATCATCTCGCAGTTTCCGTGGTCGGCGGTGATCAACAGGGTGCCGCCGCGCGCGAGCACCCTTTCCGCGATCCGGTCGAGACCGCGGTCAATGGTTTCCACCGCCTTGGTCGCGGCGTCGAGAACGCCGGTGTGCCCCACCATGTCCGGGTTCGCGAAATTCAGCAGGACGAAGGCATAGTCCTCCTGATCCAGGCTGCGAAGCAGCTCCGTGGTAACCTCGACTGCGCTCATCTCGGGCTTGTGGTCGTAGGTGGCAATCCCCCGGGGGGACGCGATCAAGACGCGGTCCTCGTTGGGGAACGGCTCTTCCAGTCCCCCATTGAAGAAGAAGGTGACGTGCGCGTACTTCTCAGTCTCGGCGATCCGCAGCTGGGCGAGACCCGCCCGGGCCACGACCTCGCCGAGGGTCCCGCGCTGCGGCTCCGCAGGAAAGGCCACGGGAAGGTCGTACTCGGCGTCGTACTCGGTGAAGGTGACGAAGACCGAGGGCCGCACCACGCGGCTGCGCTCGAGTTCTCCCGCAAAGCGATCGGGCCGGACGTCGGTGATGGCGTTGGTGAGCTGACGCGCGCGGTCCGCGCGGAAGTTGAAGAAGATGACGGAGTCGCCGTCGCGCAGCGGAGCGCCACCGTCGATGACCGTCGGCTTCGCGAATTCGTCGCCCTCACCGCGGGCGTAAGCCGCTTCGACCGCCGCCACCGGGTCGGGAGCGGTCTCGCCCTCGCGATCCACGATCGCGCGGAACGCAGCGGCGACTCGCTCCCATCGCTTGTCCCGGTCCATCGCGTAGTAGCGGCCGATCACGGTGGCCACCCGGCCCCCGGCGTTCTCGATCTGCGGCAACAGGTCGCGCACGTGGCCGAGTCCAGCGCGCGGTGAGGTGTCGCGTCCATCGAGGAAGCAGTGCAGATGGGGTCGGACGCCGCGGCGACGACAGTGCTCGAGGAGCGCCACCAGGTGGTCGATGTGACTGTGCACGCCGCCGTCGGAGACGAGGCCCATCAGGTGCAGCGTGTTTCCGTCGCGTGCGGCGAGATCCAGTGCGCCCGAAATCGCCGCATTGGTCTCCAGGTTGCCACGCGCGATTTCGTTGTGGATGCGCGTGATGCTCTGTTCGATGATTCGCCCGGCCCCCATGGTCATGTGGCCGACCTCGGAGTTTCCCATCTGTCGGGGCGGCAGTCCCACGGACTCCCCGGAGGTCTCGATGCGCGCCGTCGGAAACTCGCCCCGGGCACGGGCGAGGAAGGGTGTATGGGCGACCGCGGTGGCGTCGTTCGGGCCACCGTCGCCGATGCCAAAGCCGTCGAGAACGATGAGGAGCACCGGCTTGGTCACTGGGTGACCCGTTCGGGGGAGGCGTCGAACAGTTCCAGTACCGGGGCCTCGCTCCACAGGCGCTCCAGGTCGTAGTGACGGCGAATCTCGGGCTGGAATACGTGGACGATCACGTCGCCGAGGTCCAGCAATACCCAGCGCCCCTCCTGGTAGCCTTCGATGCCCAAGGGCTTGTCTCCCAGGGCGAGAGCGGCCTCCTGGACGGCGTCGGCAATCGAACGGACCTGGCGGGTCGAACGGCCCGTCGCCAGCAGGAATACGTCGGCGAAGGACGCGAGGCCCCTCAGGTCGAGGGCGACCAGGCCCTCGGCCTTGCGGTCGAAGGCGGCCTCCGCCAGCCGGGCGGCCCTGACCAACGCATCCGGTCTTTTCATCCCCGCGCGTAGACCCCGCTCTGCTGGACCGCGTCGATCACAACCTTCGGCAGGAGATAACGCACCGAGCGCCCGTCTCGCAGCCGCGCGCGAATATCCGAGGCGGACACATCCAGGGCTCGGATCTCCAGCAGTCGAATCCAGGTTCCGGCGCGGCGATGCCGCCCCGAGAGCCCGTCCGGGGCCAGATCCAGGTGGTCCCGGACGCACTTGGGGATCCAGTCCTCCAGGGTACCCGCTGGGGTGGGGGGGCGCGCGATCACGGCGAAGTGCGCAAGCTCGAACAGCGCCGCGGGCTCGCGCCAGGTTCCGACCTCGACGAACGCATCGTGGCCGATGGTGAACACCGGCGGTTCCCCCCCAGCTCGCGACCGGAGCACGCGCAGGGTGTCCACCGAGTAGGAGGATCCGCCTCGCTCGACCTCGATGGCATCGACCTCGAAGCGCGCATGATCGCGTAGGGCCGCCCGGACCCAAGCCAGGCGCTCTGCAGCCGGGGCGATGGGGTCCTCGTCGCTGCTCCGCTTATGCGGAGGCTGCGCGCTGGGCACGAAGATCATGCGCTGGAGGTCGAGCGCCTCGGTAACCTCTTCTGCGGCGCGAAGGTGCCCGAAGTGGATCGGATTGAAGGTTCCGCCGAAGATCCCGACGCGGGCCCCTCTCATTCGCGAAGCTGACCGTCTCCGTAGAGCACGAACTTGCGCGTGGTGAGTTCTTCCAATCCCATCGGTCCGAAGGCGTGAAGCTTGGAGGTCGAGATTCCGATCTCGGCTCCCAGCCCCAACCGGTACCCATCGGCAAACGCGGTCGAGCAGTTGACCCCCACCGTCGAGGAGTTCACCCGGCGAAGAAATTCCTGGCTGCTTCGGTAGTGCTCGGTGACGATTACCTCGGTGTGGTCGGAGCCGTAGCGACGGATGTGCTCGACCGCGGCGTCGAGGTCGTCGACGACCCGCACCGCTAGGACCGGACCGAGGAATTCCTCGTGCCAATCGGTTTCCCGGACCGGGATCGCGTCGCCGAAGACTTCGCAGGTGCGCGGGTCCCCGCGCAGCTCGACGCCCTCCTCGTGAAGCGCCTTGAGAACGCCCGGCAACACAGTCTGGGCAGCGTCGCGATGCACCAACAAAGTCTCGAGCCCGTTGCACACAGCCATCTGTCGGATCTTGGAGTCGACAACGATTCGTTTTGCCATCTCGGCGTCGGCGCTGGCGTCGATGAAGATGTGGCAGATACCGGCATCATGCTTGATCACCGGGATGCGTGAATCCCGGTTTACCTTGCGAATCAGGCCGGGACCGCCGCGCGGAATGATCAGGTCGATACAGACCTCCTCGCGCAGAAGATGATCGATGGCCTCGCGGTCGGTCGTGGCCACGATGCTGACCGCGTCCTCCGGAACCCCGGTGTCCACGGCAGCGGCCCGTAGCTCCTCCGCCAGGGCCAGATTCGAGAGGATCGCCTCGGAGCCTCCGCGGAGGATGATGGCGTTGCCCGCCTTCACGCACAGCGCTGCCGCGTCGACGGTGACGTTGGGTCTCGACTCGTAGATAATCCCGATCACACCGAGGGGAATGCGCATGCGGCCGACCCGAAGACCGTTCGGGCGGGTCGACACCGACTCGATTCGCCCCACCGGGTCGGGGAGCGCGGCGACGTCGCGCAGACCCGCCAGCATGTCGCGCCACTTGGACTCCGCGAGCTCCAGGCGCTCGACCAGCGGTGCGGCGATGCCGCCGTCGGTCGCTGCGCGAAGATCCAGGGCGTTGGCGTCCTGTATTTTGGGCTTCGCGGTCTCGAGCCGGTCCGCGGCGCGGAGCAGCCACGCGTTCTTCTGTCGTGTCGACAGCTCGGCGGTTCGGTGCGACGCCTGCCGCGCCCGAAGCGCGAGTTCATGAATCTGGTTTCCGAGGCTCATTCACTCCTCGCTTTGGCGGTTGGTCCCTTCGATGAATTCGGCGCCGTCGACGGATCGGACGCGCTCGACGGATCCGACACCAGGACCAGGTCGTCTCGGTGAATCACCTCGTCGCCGTTCGAGTATCCTAGCACCTGCCTGATCTCTCGTGCGGGCCGGCGGGCGATACGCCGGATCTCGTCTGACGCGTACGCCACGAGTCCTCTCGCCAGGTCGCGACCCTCCTCGTCCACGCAGGTCACCGGATCGCCGATTCCGAACTTCCCGCGCACTTCGACGACCCCGGCGGGCAGCAAACTCTTGCCCCGCCGACGAACGGCGCGCGCAGCTCCCGAATCGATCACCAGCTCGCCCTTGCTGCGCGCCGTGAAGGCCAACCAATGCTTGCGGCTCTGGAGCCTGGCCCCGGCGGGAAACAGCGTCCCCAGAGGCTCTCCCGCCGCGACGCGCAAAAGTACGTCGCGCACGCGTCCGTTGCACAGCACCGTGGAGCCGCCGCAGCGCGCGGCGGCCCGAACCGCCTCGAGCTTCGTCGTCATCCCGCCGCGCCCGAAGGCGCTCTTGGCCCCGTCGGCGGCGCGCGCGACTTCCGGTGTCACTTCCTCGACGATGTCATACAGAGCAGGCTTGTGATCGCCGGGAACCGGCGGCGAGACATGCAACCCGTCGACGTCCGAAAGAATCACCAACAGGTCAGCCCCGACGAGGTTCACGATCGTGGCCGAGAGATTGTCGTTGTCTCCGAAGCGGATTTCCTCGGTGGCGACGGTATCGTTTTCGTTGACGATAGGAACGATACCGAGTCGCAGAAGCGTCAACAGGGTATGGCGGGCGTTGAGGAAATATTCGCGCGTCTCGAGGCCCCGGCGAGTCACGAGCACCTGAGCCACCTGTTTTCCGTAGCGTGCAAAGCGGCGCTGGTACAGCTCGATCAGTCCGATCTGACCCACCGCCGCCGCCGCCTGCATCTCGGGGATCGACGGCATGGGATGTTTCCAGCCGAGGCGGTTGCTGCCGATCGCGATCGCTCCCGAGGAGACGATCACGATTTCGCGCCCGTCGTCTCGGAGCTGCGACACCTGACGTGCGACATCCCCAAATACGCGTCGGCGGATCGCTCCGTCATCGGTGAGAACGCTGCTACCCACCTTGACCACGATGCGCCGGGCTCGCTTTAGCGAGGCGCGCCGCTCTCCCTTGGACGTCAAGATGCCCGCTCCTCGGACGACGCGTCTGCGACTTCGAGGGCGCGGGCCATGGCGCGCATCAGCTCTTCGGTTCCCTCGCCGGTGGCACCGGACACCCGCAGCACCGTGCATCCGCGATCGCGCAGCTCCTCCTCGATGAGAGCCAGTTGTCCGCGGTCGGAGAGGAGGTCGATCTTGTTGAGAGCCACGATTTCGGTTCGATCCAGAAGCATGGCCTGGTAGGCGCGAAGCTCGGCTCGGATGGACTCGTAGCTCGCTATCAGGTCCCGTGACTCCAGTACCCAGGCGCCGACGTCGAGGAGGTGAACCAGGGCCCGGGTGCGTTCGATGTGTCGCAGGAAGCGGTCGCCGAGGCCGACGCCACGACTCGCCCCCGCGATCAGCCCAGGGACGTCTGCTACCACAAACCGACGGTCGTCCACCTCAGCGACCCCGAGGGTCGGCGTGAGTGTCGTGAACGGATAGGCCGCGACGCGCGGCCGGGCCGCAGAAATCCGGCGGAGCAGGGTCGACTTGCCCGCGTTGGGGAAGCCTACCAGGCCGACATCGGCCAGCAGCTTGAGGGAGAGCTTGAGTTCCCGCGCCTGGCCGGGTTGCCCGCGCTCGGAAAAGTCTGGAGTCTGTCGGGTCGCCGTTGCGAATTGCGCGTTTCCGCGGCCCCCGCGTCCGCCCCGGGCGGCGATGAAACGCACGCCGTCGCTGGCGAGGTCCGCCAGCAGCGCGCCGTTGGCCGCATCGTAGACCAGGGTTCCGATCGGCACGCTGATCGATCGGGAGAT
>JACZXC010000493.1 GCA_022571825.1 Myxococcales bacterium
CACGGTGGTGGTCGAGGAATCGTGTGCCCGCGAGGCACCCGGGGAGTTCTCGAGGGCTCAGATTCACCGCTTCGTCGAGTGGAATCGACGCCGCAACGAGGAACTCTTCGAGGCCCTCGCCGGAGACGGGGGGGGGGATGCCGAACTTGACCCGGAGGACGACACCCTGCTGTTGCACGCCTGGCAGCTGCGGGTGGGCCCGCTGCGCGGCCGCGGATCCGCGCCGCTGCGGTATCGCCACGTGGCGGTCGACGAGGCCCAGGACTTCTCCCCCCTCGAAGTCCAGGTTCTGCTTCGGTGCCTCGACGAACGCGGATGCGTCACCCTGGCGGGGGACACCCACCAGCACTTGGTGCCCCACAGCGGGTTCACCTCCTGGAGTGAGTTCCTTCGACGTCTCGGCGTCGCCGGAACCGATATCGAGACACTGCGGGTGAGCTATCGGTCCTCCCGGGAAATCGTCGAATTCGCCGCGGGCGTGCTCGGTGATCTGCGAGAGAAGGATGAGTCACCCGCGAGTGAACGATCGGGGCCGTCCGTCGAGCTGTTTCGATTTACCGATCGTGGGGCGTGTGTGGCGTTTCTCGCCGATGCGCTGAAGGAGGTCATGCGCGCGGAGCGGCTCGCCTCGGTCGCCGTGCTGACTCCGTCGCCTGCGTTGAGCGACCTCTACTACCGGGGTCTCGCCAACAGCGATCTGGCCCCGCTGCGTCGGGTCGAAGACCAGGACTTCACGTTTGCGCCGGGGGTGGAGGTGACGGAAATCCAGCAGGTCAAGGGTCTCGAGTTCGACTACGTGGTCCTGGTCGAGGTGGACGCCGATCGCTTTCCCGATGCGCCGGAGGCCCGCCGGCTTCTACACGTGGGTGCGACCCGCGCGGTGCATCAGCTCTGGCTCACGGTCGTCGGAACACCCTCGCCGCTGGTGGCGGAGCACCTTTCGGGTTGACGACGATCGCCCGCCGGGGGCCCGGCCCCCGATTGCTCACGACCTGACCTACGATGAATAGCGGGTGCGAAGTCCGCCCCTGGCGGCGCCGGCCGGAGGCTCGGTTGAGTACAGCAAGACGCGCCACACCGCTCGCCCTGTTCGCCATGACCCTCGGCCTGGTGGGCGTCGACGCCGACCTCGACGAATTGCGCAGAAGGGCCGAGGCGGGTGATCCCGGCGCCCAGTACGGGCTGGGAAGCTTGTACGTGGTCGGTCGGGGTGTTCGCAAGGATCCCGGGGCGGCGCTTCGGTGGTTCCGAAAGGCGGCGGAACAAGGCCACCCCGAATCGCAGCTCAATGTCGGCGTGCTTCTCGATCGGGGACAGGGGGTGGTTGAGGATGACGTGGCTGCCCTCAAGTGGTTTCGGGCGGCCGCAGCGCAGGGCAACCGGCAGGCCCAATTCCAGCTCGGTGTCGCCTACTCCGAGGGGCAGGGAGCCGAGCGCGATCCCTACGAAGCGGTGAAGTGGTACCGCGAGGCAGCCGAGCAGGGATTCGCCGCTGCGCAGTACAACCTCGCCGTCGTAGTCGCGCGCGGGGAGGGAACCGTAGAGGATCTCGATGCGTCCGTCGGTTGGCTTCGGAAGGCGGCGGAGCAGGGGTTCGAGCCGGCTCAGGATCGGCTGGGCGTTGCCTATGCAAACGGGTCCGGGGTCCCCCGGGATGAAGCTGCCGCGGCGCACTGGTTTCGGAAGGCGGCGGAGCAGGGGTATCCGCCGGCCCAGTACCACCTCGCCGGGGTCTACACCCGGGGTGCCGGTCTCGACGTCAATCCGGAAGAGGCCCTCAAGTGGATCCGTGAATCCGCAGGGCAGGGATACCCCCCGGCACAATATCAGTTGGGCATGGTGCACCTGGTCGGTGGAGCGGTCGACCGGAATCATTCGGAAGCGGCCCGTTGGTTTCGCAAGGCAGCGGAGCAGGGAGAATCCACCGCGGAGTTTCAGCTCGGCCTCGCGTACTCCGGAGGCGCCGGGGTGCCGAAAAACTCCGTCGAGGCGATGACGTGGATCTTGCGTGCTGCCGAGCACGAGCTGGCGGAGG
>JACZXC010000114.1 GCA_022571825.1 Myxococcales bacterium
AGGGCCGAGTCCTCCCCGGAGAGATCGCCCCCGGTGGCGGACCAGCGGCGCATCGGATCGCCCCCCGCGGCCTCCACTTTGATCACATCTGCCCCTGCGTCGGCCAGGAGCTTGGTGCAGTAGGGCCCGGCGATCTCGCTGGAGAAATCCACGACCCGCACCCCGCGAAGTCCGTGCATGGGCGGATTCTATCGGATGCCGGGTCGGTTTCGGTGCGCCGGTGCGGGGCGAGCCGGATCGGAATCTGCTCGATCTCGCGACTGCGGCTATTCGTAGACGATGACGCCCCGGGCGTTCTTGTTGCTCAGCAGGTCCTCGATGGCCTGGGGGGCGTCGTCGATGCTGTAGGTAGCCGTCACCATGTCGTCGAGGTTGAGCCTACCGGCCCGGTACAGGTTGAGCAGCTTCGGGAAATCTTCCCTGACGTTGGCGTCGCCGTAATAGCAGCCCTTCACGGTCTTTCCGGACATGGCGAGCATGAGCGCGTTGAACGGCACGCTCTCCGTGAGTTTTCCCACGCCCACGATCGTCACCGTGCCCCCGCGGCGGGCTGCCTCGTTGGCCTCGATCATCAGCTGGGGGATCCCAACCGCCTCGAAGCTGTAGTCGACACCCTCGCCGCCGGTCAGTTCTTTGCACTGGAGAACTCCATTCTCCTTGGCGCTGTTCACCGTGTGAGTGGCGCCAAACTGCCTGGCCATTTCCAGCTTGTTGTCGGCCAGGTCGATGGCGATGATCCGAGCGGCGCCCGCGAGCCGGGCCCCCTGAATGATCGACAGCCCAACCCCCCCGCAGCCGAAGACCGCCACGCTCGAGCCCGGCGAGACCTTTGCCGTGTTGATCACCGCCCCCACGCCGGTCATCACGCCGCAACCGACGAGGGCGGCCTTGTCCATGGGGATCGACTTGTCGATCTGGACGGCGCTGATCGCGGGCACGATGGCTTCCTCGGCCATGCATCCGAGGAACTGCATCACCCCGAGTTCGTCGTTGCCGAGCTTCACGCGCGAAGTGCCATCGAGCATTTTTCCGTCCGGGGCACCGATGCTGCAGAACTGCGGCTCTTGGCGGCGGCAGGACGGACATTTTCCACAGGTGGGGTTGAACGCCAGCACCACGTGATCCCCGATCTCGAATCCGCCGACTCCTTCGCCGAGCTCCGCGACGACTCCGGCGCCTTCGTGTCCCAGCACCAGGGGCTTGGGCAGGGGCAGGGTGCCGTTGATCACCGAGACGTCCGAATGGCAGACACCCGTCGCGGCCATCCGGATGCGCAGTTCGCCGGCTCGGGGCCCGGCCAGGGTCACGTTTTCAACGGAATACTTGTCGAGTTCGAGACTGACGAGTGCCTTCACGAGGGGGTCTCCTTCCGGCGCGGCCTGGGCGTACCCACGACCGGGGGTTCGGGGGCGCCAGTATAGGGGCTCCGCCGGGGCCGGAATCAGTTCTTCTCGCTCCCCTCGGGGGATCGATTCGGAAAAGTCCGGGCGCGCTCAAGGGATTCGCCAGGCTCTCCGATGATCCAACTGCCAGATTGCCGGTTGGTGATGCCCACCGAATCGACGGCCACGCCGGATCGGCGCGCGGAGGACGAAAATGGAGGCGATCGCGACCGGCATCGCTCTCTTCGATTCCGGGCCCGCGCGATTCTGTCAGGGCCGGTCGCATATGGGTTTCGGGGCCCGCGGTACCGGCAAGTCAACCCTGGGACTTCAGTTTGCCTACGCCGGTCTGGGAGCCGGCGAGACGGTTCTCTACGTCTGCCGCGAGAGGGCGGAGGATCTGCTCGAGCTGGGGAAGGGCCTTGGCTTTGCCCTCGACCCATACCTCGACGACGACCGCCTCGTCCTGCTGCAATACGACGATCAGATCCAGGAGATCGTGACGCAGCGTGGATTTGCTTCGGTTCTGGAGGAGCTCTGCGGGGAAATCGAGCAGCGCAAGATCCGGCGAGTCATCCTGGATCCGATTGATCCATTCCTTTCCGCCTGCTCCCAGGAGGCGGAATTTCGCAGTCAGCTGCGAACGATCAGCAGTCGCTTCGAAGAAATCGGCTGGACATCGCTGTTGTTCGCCAGCGACGCAGTCGCCCGCCAGCCCTTTGCGCTTGGCCTCTTCTCCGAGCTCTGCTGGGGCGTCTTCGAGCTACGCCAGGATACGGGAAAAAACGGGCAGACTACCCGCTGGATCCACCTCCACCGCATGGGCGACGCCGAGCTCACCCAGAGTCAGTTCGCGTTTCGCATCGATGAGGGCGGGGTTCAGATCCAAGCCTCCGAGCCGACCGGCGTCGCGCAACCGTCGTTTGCGCGCTTTCGGCGGGGGGCCGAACGGGGCGCGACCGAACCGATCCTGGAGCCGCAGATCCCCGAGGTCGAGCGGGCTGCGGCCGCCAAGGCTTCCACCGGCCGGGGGGCCGGTCGGGCCCGGCATTCGGGCACGTCGTCCCGGGCGCTGGTGCTCGTGGTCGATGATGATTCCAAGGTACGCATCAAGGTCGCCCAGGTCATGAATCAGGTCGCGCAGGTTCTGGGTTTTCAGATTCGCATTGCGGAGGCCGCCGACGGCATTCAGGCACTTCGCTCGGCGGTGGCGGCCAAGCCGGATCTGGTGGTCAGCGGTGTCAGCATGCCCCGTCTCGATGGCATCGGACTCTGCCGGCTGCTGCGTGAGCACGGAGCCGATGTCCCGGTTCTCTTTCTGGCTTCTCGGCGGTCGAGCGCGGGCGAGCGCCTTCGGTGTTTCATGGTGGGTGGAGACGAGATCGTGGCGAAGCCGTTCGAGCCCAACGAGCTCGCGGGCCGCGTCGCCGAGATCCTTCGCACTCGCCCGCCGGGCAGCGCGATCTGGCCCGCGATCAACCTCAAGACGGCCCGCTCGAAGCTCGGACCGCGACGAATCGAGCCCGATCATCTGGGAGCGCACATCGCCCTGGGCGTGAAGCACGCGCGAGAGGGGAATGTGGGCCTGTATCTGGTGGGGTACGAATTCCGCTTTGTCGACGGCAACGAGGGAAGCGCCTTCGTCGACCGCTTCTTCGAGGGCTTGTGCCAGCAAATCCGTGCCGAGGACGCACTCTGCCCGATGTCGGGCCCCCGGATCGTGGTGCTGCTCGTCGACGCGGATGAGGAGATCGTGCGAGGTGTCCTGGGTCGCATTCACGAACGCATGGTCGTGGAGGCGGCGGTTGCCCTGGCGGGTCGGCGTCGCGTCAAGCCCAAGGCCCTGTACCGGTTGCTGGCGCTATCGCCCCCCACGGTGGGATGCGAGGTCGCCGACGGGCGATTCGTCGAGACTCTCTTCGCTCGGCCCGCGCGTCTGATCGAAGAGGATCTGCAGGGGCGTCCGGGGGAGCCGGTGGAGAAGTACCCCCTGCTCGAGTCGGTGTACGCCGCGTTGACCCGCGGCGATACCCACTGCGCGTCACCCCGAGACGGCACCAGCCACGAGTTGACCTACGACCCGCGAACCGGCGTGCGCAGCGTCGTCATCGGTGAGTATCGCTATCGGACCCAGGATCCGAACGAGGAGTCGCCGGCGGGAACCCGGGCCGGCCGCGGAGCCCAGCTCGTGTGGGTGGAAGAAGACTCCGATCATCACGGGCCCATTGCGCGGATCGAAGACGGGCGGGTCTTTCGCGACGACGACGTCTGACCTGCGCGACCCCCCGGATCTACGGCCTCGACCCCGACCGGAAGCTCTCGGCGCGGAGATCCGACCCCGTGTCTCGGGCGAGTACGCCGAGATCGTCGGCCCCGAGAGTCCCCTCTCGGTACATCCACTGCAGAACGTCGCGCAGGGTGTCGTCAGCGGTCCGGAACGCGATACCCAGCTCCCGCCGGGCCGGGGAGTCGTCGCAGGGAACGCCCCGGGTCGCCATCAACATCGACTCGTAGGTGAGCGCGCCGACATCGAGTCCTAGCCCGCGCAGCCGGTCGCCCAGCCAGCCCAGGCCGCGCATCAACCCGCCGGGCACCGGGAGCTTGACGACGCGCCGGCCGGTCACGCGAACGAAGCAGTCGACCAGGTCGGCGTAGGGCAGGAAGTGCCCGCCCAAGACGTAGCGGCGCGGTCCCAGGCCGGGCTTCATGACCGCCGCGTGCACGGCGGCAATATCGCGGACGTCGATGAAGGATATTCCTCCGGACGTGACCGGAAAGGCGCCGGACGTCAAGAACTTGACGATCAGTCGAACGCCGTCGTTGACGGTGGGATCGTCGGGACCGAAGACGCCGCCGGGGTAGGTGATCACCACCGGCGCTCGGCGAGCTTGCAGCGCGCGGGCCACGCGCTCCCCCGCGGCCTTGGAACGCGCGTAGAGATCCTTCGGGCTCTTCACGCTCTCCTCCGCCGTCAGGAGGCTTCCCTCGGCGGGGAACAGGGCGGCGAGGCTCGATACGTACACGATCGGGTCGAGCCCGAGTCGCACTCCGGTTTCGAGCACGAGGCGGGAACCCTCGACGTTGGTGCGCTGCATCTCGGCGTCGCGCGCTCGGTCGAAGCTCAGCAGCGCTGCGGCGTGAACCGCGGCGTCGCAGCCGCGAAACGCTTCCGCGACGGCCTCCGCGTCGGTCACGCTGCCGATGACGTACTGGGGTGTAGACACGCCGAGGGGGGCCAGGGCGCGGGGGATCCGGCTGGGATCGCGCACGAGGAGGCGCAGCTCGTGACCGGCCCGCTGCAGAGCCGCTGCCGTATGCGCTCCGACCATTCCGGTGGAGCCTGTGACCATGATACGCACGACTTGGCTCGCCGAGACCACTGCGCGCGCCGATGCGCTTGCTATTGCGTTTCCAGCCGGATGGCGTTTTCGGGACAGTTGGCCTCGCCGAGGCGGGCCTGGTCCTCGAGTTCGCGCGGTACCTGATGAGAATCGATCCAGCAGCGCCCCCGCTCGTCCTCCCGGAAGACCTCGGGCCCCAGGACGTAGCAGCGCCCGTGGCCCACGCACAACGCCGAGTCGACCAGGACTTTCACCTCTGGGTGTTCCAGACGAGGGGCAGGTACTGGACTTCGCGGATGCCAGGGCTGTAGCGGGGCGTCTCCCCCGGCTTGATGCGGTACTCCGGGATCCGCCGGTGCCACTCTTCGAGGGCGACCTCCAGCTCCATGCGCGCCAGATGCGAACCGAGACAACGGTGGGCTCCCGCTCCGAAGGCGATGTGACGGTTTCTCTTGCGCTCGAAATCAATCCGTTCGGGGTCGACGAACTCGGATTCGTCAAGATTGCTGGCACCGAGTAGCAGCGTCACCACCTCGCCCTTTTTGATCGCGACATCGTGAAGCGTCAGGTCCTGTTTGATGACGCGGGGAACGCACGTGACCGGAGTTTCCCAGCGCAGCAATTCTTCGACGGCGCCTGGAATCAGGGTGGGGTCGGCGACCAGCCGGCGCCGGTGTTCGGGGTTTGCGGCCAGATACGCGATGTTGCATCCGAGGGTCGAGGTCACGGTGTCGAGGCCCGCGAGCAGAAGCAGGAAGCAGATGTCCAGGATCTCGGTGTGGCTGAGCTTGTTTCCGTCGATCTCGGCTCCGAGCAGATAGCCGATCATGTCGTCGCGGGGTTGCGCCGCGCGCTCGTCGATCACCGCCTCGAAGTACGCGTAGATCCGCTTGCCGCTGGTCGAGCGGACCCGCGTCGCCCCCTCCACATCGCCCGGATCGACCTGGGGCCGGATGATTCCATTCTTCAGCTCGAGGAACAGATCCAGATCCTTCTGGGGCAGGCCCATCAGACTCAGGAACGCCGTGCAGGGCAAGGGGATGGCGAAGGCTCCGTCAAACTCGCACTCGCCCGCATCGATGAAGCGATCGATGAGAGCGTTCGCCTGGCTGCGCAGCTGGGGAATCAGTTCGGCCATCCGGCGTCGCGAGAAGCGAGGGTCGAGGATTTTGCGGTATCGGGTCTGCGCGGGTGGGTCGATCTGTTGGGGAATCATCGGCCGTTCGGTTCCGAGAGCCATCTGCACTTCCATTTCGGAAGAGAAGATCTCGGGATGGCGAAGGGCCCAGATCACGTCCTCGTAGCGCGAAAGGACGGGGCCCGCGCCGAAGGAGGAGCGGGCGATGGGGCAGCGGCTCAGGACCCGGCGGTAGACGGGCTGGGGAGCGGCCGCAAATTCACGATCGACCAGATTGATCTCGCCGGTCTCGGGGTTCGGGTTCTCCACCGTCATCGGCGGCGCCTCCTGGCTGGGCGGCAGTCTACGAGAAATCTGCGGGAATGGGAACGAGATCCGGCGCGCAGGTCGATCCAGAGACTGACGGAGATTGCCAGCCGGCGCGGGAGGGTCGGAGCCGTTCTGCACATCCTCGGCGGTCGGGTCCGGGCCGCCCTTCGAAGAAGACCCCCCGGGTCCCGGAGCAAACTGGTACAAAGGAAGCGGTCGAGACGGTGTGTCTCGCCGGGCTGACGCCGGAGCGCGGCCCCCGGGCCGAGCTCCGAACGCGTCGCGTGCCGCTGGGTGCGGCTGCTGAGTTGAGCGGGTTGGAGCTGGGTGGGGCTGGTCGGGGCTGGTTGGAGGTGGGCACGGTGCGGAAGCGGTCGGGTCTCGTCGCTCTGGCGGCATGGATTCTCCTGGGTTCGTTCGCGGCGTCGGCGGTTGCCAGCACGCTGGTGGGGGAGGTCCGGGTCCTTCTGCTGGTCGTGGACGGCAACCAACCGGTTCCCCGCGCCCTGCGGCACTATGAAAACAATCAAGTCACGAACCTGACCTGGACAGACGTCTCGACGGTCCATCAGTTCGCCTTTGAAGGGAGTACCTCCTTCGCGAGCCTCTTCGCGGAGATGTCCTACGGCCAGCTTCGCATCACCGGAGACACGGTCCTGGTGCAGCTTCCCTATGACGCATCGGAGCTCTGGTGGACGGAATGGATCGAACGGGCGAACGCCGCGGCGTCGAGCCGGGGTTTTGATCCTTCCGCCTACGACCGACTCCTCTACATCCTTCCCTACCTGCCCAAGGGCGCGTCGTCGGGCGCTTTCGCCAGCGGCGCGATGGGAGTGTGCTCCTTCATCACCTACATCGAGCTGGGCTGCCTCTTCCACGAGTTCGGTCACACGATCGCACTCCGCCACGCGTCGGAGCTTCGACCCGATGGAACCATCGGCGAATATGGGGACGACAGCGACGGCATCATGGGGTCGGCCTACAACAGCCACGTGAACATCGTCAACAAGGTCCGGGCCGCGTGGCTGGGCGGCGCCCGGCTGAAGATCGTCGACCAGGCGGGAACCGCGACCTTTTCCCTGGCCGCCCAGTCGGTGCCGGCGGAGACCCTCCAGGGAGTACAGATCATCAACTCGGGAGCGCGGCCCGGAATCGGGGTCGTGGATACCTTCGTCAGCTTCAGGGACACCGGCGGTTTCGACCGCCAGCTTCTCGACAGCGCGCTGGATGTCAACGGCGGCGAAGTGGCCGACTCGGTTCTCATCCACCTGGGGGTCCGCTCCCCGCTGGGCGGCTCGATCTACCTTCGGGCCCTTCGCGAGGGAGATCGCTACGACGAGCACGGCGTGATCGTCACCGTCGACCGTATCGATGGAGATACCGCGACGGTCACGGTGACCCGGACCCCCTACTTCCCCAATCCGCCTCAGGTGGTGATCTTCCCCGCAAACCTGGACGCACAGCCCGGCGGCTACCGGCTCTACAGCGTGTCCATCACCAATACCAACGATCCGGCCCAGGTGAGCTTCGATTCGATCTACGAAGTGGTGTTCGTCAACGACGACGCCCAGTTGACCCACTGGAACACCTCGATCCCCATTCTCGCCCCGGGTGAGACCGGAACCTTCACGTTGATCCTGCGATCCGACGTCAATACCCCGCCGGGGATCTACGGCTTCACCCTTACCGCCACGGAACCGAGCGGCGACGCGGGGCCGGTCTCGGGGGCAGCTGTGGCCTCGTACACGGTCGTGGGAGCCCAGTTGGACACCACACCTCCGACGGCTCCCACGGGTCTCGAAGGCATCGTCGACGGAATCGCGATCTCACTGACCTGGAACCCATCCACCGACGACCAGTCGGGAGTCGCCGGTTACCAGGTGCTTCGTAGCGACGGCGGTGAGGCGGGCGGCTACGCGACGATCGGATCCTCGCTTTCGCCGGGCTTCACCGATACGACGGGTACCGTCGGTGGGACGTACGTGTATCGCGTGCGGGCCTTCGACACCCCGGGGA
>JACZXC010000494.1 GCA_022571825.1 Myxococcales bacterium
CTTCGACGCGGGCGAATCCCAGTACCGGGAGCTCAAGGCCGCACTCGAGGGAAGCCTGGTCGCACCGCCCGAGAACGTCCGGATCGTCGCGACCAGCAATCGCCGACACCTGCTCCCCGAGAGCGGGGCGGAGACCCGAGCGGCTCACCTGGACGAGGCCGGCGATCTTCACATGGGTGAAGTGATCGACGAGAAGCTCGCCCTATCGGATCGCTTCGGCCTGGTGCTCGGGTTCTACGGATTCAACCAGGCGACCTATCTGGCGATCGTGCGGCGCTACGCCGAGAAGGCCGGAATCCAGACGCCCTGGGATCTGCTTCGGGCCGAGTCCCTGCGTTGGGCCCTCGATCGGTCCAGTCGCTCGGGACGCACCGCCAAGCAGTTCATCGACGATCTCGCCGGGCGCGAGGCGATCGGTCGCGTCGGGAGCATCGGCCGCGGACAGGAGACGCCCCCCCGCCCGCGCAGGGCTTGATCGGGCGGGGGACGAATGGAGAGCCCAGCACTAGGCCTTTCCCTGCTCGGTCTTCTGATCGTCTTTGTGCTGTTGCTCGCCAACGCCTATTTCGTCGCCACCGAGTTCGCGCTCGTCGCGGTGCGCCGGACTCAGGTGGAGCTGTGGGTCGCTGCGGGTCGGCGAGGGGCGAGATCGGCGCAACGGGCCATCGAGCACCTCGACGATGCCATCGCCGCCACCCAGTTGGGGATTACCCTGGCCAGCATCGGTCTGGGATTCGTCGGCGAACCGGCGATTGCCCGGCTCATCGAGCCGGCGTTCATCGGATTGGGACTGGGCTCGCTCATCGCCGTTCACTCGGTGGCCCTGGCCTTGGCGTTCGCGTCGATCACGTTTCTCCACGTCGTGGTGGGTGAGCTGGCTCCGAAAGCGATTGCTCTGGACCGACCCGGGCCCGTCGTTCTCCTCTGCGCGCGCCCGCTCCTGATCTTCGGTCGGGTCTTCCACATCGTGCTCACCGTGTTGAATGGCGCGGGAAACGCTCTGGTGCGGACCCTCGGCGTGCAACCCATGGGCCGTCGACAGTCGATCCACTCCCCCGAAGAGCTCTCGATGCTCGTATCGGAGGCCCGGGAGGCGGGCGCGATCCGACCCTATGCGGGGCGCATTCTCGGCAACGTCTTTCGCCTGTCCCAGATCCGGGTACGCGACGTGATGATTCCACGCGAGCGGATTGTGGCGATCGACCGCAACGTCAGTCCCGACCAGGTGCTCGACCTCTTGCGCGAGTCGGGTTATACGCGACTCCCGGTCTACGACGGTGAGCTCGACCGGGTCGTCGGCATCCTGCATACCAAGGACTTGTTTCATCTGTACGCGAAGGAGCGGCTCGTGATACTCGCCGACGCCGTGCGCCCAGCGGAGGCGATGGGGCCCGATCTTCCGGTGGTCGATGCCCTGCGCCGGTTTCGACGCAATCGAAAGCATCTGGCGATCATCCGGGAGAAGGACGGGCCGGTACTCGGAGTGTGTACCCTCGAGGACGTGCTCGAGGAAATCGTCGGTGAGATCGAAGACGAGTTCGACGCACCCACCCCCGCCGGGAGCGAGTGAAGCGATGACCGCCGGTCTGGTGGCGACCGGGCACCGATTGGTTTCTGAAGCGGCGGTTGCGGTGCTGCGCGCCGGGGGTAACGCGTTCGATGCCACGCTGGCTGCGGGCTTCGCCGCCGCCGTCGCGGAACCAATGTTTACCAGCCTCGGCGGTGGGGGGTTTCTTCTGGCCCGAACCGGCCGTGGCCGGGAAATTCTCTTCGACTTCTTTTCGGACACCCCCGGGCTTGGTCTCGCCGAGGACCGACGCGAGCCGCACATGCTTCCGGTGACCGTCCACTTTCCCGCCTCCGACCAGATCTTCAAGATCGGCTTCGGCTCGGTGGCCGTCCCCGGGACCCTCCGAGGATTCCTCCAGGTAGGCATACATCGCAGAGGTGAACTCAGGCCCCCGGTATAGCTCCAACTGAACAATCATCCCCAATTCACCCTTTAGGAACCTTCCCCACCCC
>JACZXC010000115.1 GCA_022571825.1 Myxococcales bacterium
GCGTTCCGAAGCTCCAACGGTCCCGAGCACTTCGTTGTAGCGGCGACCCAGGGCCTCCACCGCGGGTTCCGCGGCGGCGGTGAGATCGGCCTCGGCGATCGGGCGGGGGAGCTCGGGGGCCTCAGCGCCGAGTTCGCCGAGAGCCCGGGAAAGGGCGTAGGCCGCGCCGGCGCGCTCGGACTGGAGCTTGGTTTCGTCGCGCCAGCTCCGCACGGTCTCGGCGATCTCGGCGAGGTAGCGCGAGCGCTGGGGCGGAATCAAGCCCTGGGGTGCCGTCGGGAACGGGGCATCGGCGGCGCTCGGGTTCGCCGCACCCGGGACCGTCGACGATTCCCCGAAGAGCCGCCGGCACAGCGCCCGGTGGAAGCGATCCATTCCCGGGTCGTTCCACTGGCGCGCGACGGTCGGAAACACCGGGACCTCCAGTTCCGCCCCATCGAAGCCAGGGTGGTTGCGACACCACTGCTTGCGAACGTCACGCAGTGCGTCCTCGGCACCGTGCCGGTCGAACTTGTTGAGGACCGTGAAGTCGGCGAGGTCGATCATGTCGATCTTCTCGAGTTGGGAGGCGGCGCCGTATTCGGGCGTCATCACGTAGACCGACACGTCGGCGAGGTCGGTGACCTCGGAGTCGCTCTGGCCGATGCCGGCGGTCTCGAGAAGGATCAGGTCGAAGTCCGCGGCCTGCAGGACCCGAATCGCATCGGCAACGGTCCGGGAGAGGGCGCGGTGCACCTGACGCGTGGCCAGCGAGCGCACGAAGATCCCCGAACCGTGGATCGAGTTCATGCGGATGCGGTCGCCGAGGAGCGCGCCGCCGGAACGGCGTCGGGTGGGATCGACCAGCAGCAGCCCGATGGTGCGATCGGGGGCGTCGATTCGAAAGCGCCGGACGACCTCGTCCAGCACGCTGGACTTCCCCGAGCCGCCGGTTCCGGTAAAGCCCACCACCGGGGCCGGTGATCGGGACCGGCGCCCCGCGAGCTCGTCCCGCAAAGCTTCGGTGTCGGCGCGATCCTCCGACCCTTCGAACCACGTCACCAGGCGCGCGACCGCCGCGGGGTCGCGGGGAGACAATCGCGCGACTTCATCGGTCAAGCCCTCGAGTGTCGAAGTCACGCACTCCTCGAGAAGCAAACGGATCATGCCCGCGAGGCCCAGGCTGCGTCCGTCTTCGGGAAGAAAGATCCGCGCGACCCCGTAGCTCTGAAGCGCCTCGGCCTCCTCCGCCGTGATGGTTCCGCCCCCCCCACCGTAGACGCGCACGTGGGCAACCCCCGCCCGGGCCAGGCAGTCGACCAGATACCGGAAGTACTCGATGTGGCCGCCCTGGTAGGAGGAAACCGCGACGGCGTGGACGTCCTCCTGGACGGCGGCTTCGACGATCTCCTCCACCGAGCGGTCGTGGCCCAGGTGAATCACCTCGGCGCCCTGGGACTGAAGCAGCCGGCGCATGATGTTGATGGCGACGTCGTGGCCGTCGAAGAGCGAAGCCGCGGTCACCACGCGGACCCGGGTCCGGGGTCGATGCAGCCCGATCACAGCGGCGGGTGCGGTGGTCATCCCGTGTCCCGTCTGGGTCCGTTCCCTCGGCGGCCACGACCTCTCTCGAGCCCGCCGAGTCGATCCAGTCGGGTCGCCACGTGGTCTCGATAGCTCTGAATCTCGTCGCGCAGGGCGGTCAGCTCGGCGATTCGGCCCCCCACCTCCTCGACGTGCCGGCCCAGAACCAGGTCGAGGCGCTCCAGCATGGCGCGCGTCGATCCGCCGATGGCGTAGACGAGATTCAGCTCCTTCACGTCGGCAAGGGACAAGCCCAGGGCCTTGAGGCGCTGAATGAAGCGAAGGCGCTCGATCTCGTCGGCACCGTAGACACGGCGGCCTCCGGCCCGTCGGCGCACGTTCGGCAGCAGGCCGAGCTCCTCGTAGTAGCGAACGGTTCGGGCCGAGAGCCCCGTGATCTCGGCGACCTCGCCGATGGCCTGCAGGTTCTCCGCGCGCGGTGTTTGCCAGCTCACGTTAACTGGCTAGCACGTCCGATCCCGCACCGCAACGCTACCCTCCCCCCCCGAGATCCGAGGTCGCGTGGCACCCACGACACGACAACCCCTGCTCGAGGCCGGATCCGGCCCTGAGGCGACGAGGGGCGATTCCGACCCGTCCGCCGGACCTTGATGTTCGATCGAGTCTCCCCTGGAATCAGCGCGCGGTCTCGCCGGGCGCGAGCCCGAGCGCGAGCGGGCTGGGCGATCGTCCCGCTGGCCCTTGGCCTGGGGCTCGGCTGGGCGCTTGCCTTGGGGGTCGGGGCGAGCGAGCCGGCGGCCCAATTCAAACGGGATCTCCAGTCCATCGAACGAAAGCCGAATCTCGCCCCCGCCGAGGCCGGCGGCGCACTGCTCGCGATTCGAGGCCGACACTCCGCAAACGCGATCAAGGCGGGTCTCGCGGCGGCGGGCGCTGCGCTCCTGCTCGGGGGCATGGTGTTGGGTCGTCGGGGACGGCAGTCGGCCTTCCGGCAGTTGCGAGATGGGCTGCTCCTCTGGCTCGGCCTGATCTCCTTCCTCGCCGGGTGGAACTTCTTGCAGTTCCACCACCCGCACTACCTGCATCCGGCCGACATCTTTCACTACTACATGGGAGCCAAGTACTTCCCGGAGCTCGGCTACACCCGACTCTATGCATGCGTGGCCGTCGCCGATCTCGAGCTGGGTCGGGCCTACGCGGAGAAGAGCCCGCGGATTCGCAACCTCGAGACCAATCGACTGGAGCCGGTCGCACCCGTTCTCGACCATCCCGCTCGTTGTCGATCGCACTTCACAGCTGAGCGCTGGAAGGCCTTTCGCCGAGATGCCCATCACTTCCGCAGCCACTTGCCCATGCGGGTCTGGAGAAAACTGCGGACCGACCACGGCTACAACGGGACCCCGGCCTGGGGAATTCTGGGGACGACCCTGGCCAACGCGGGCCCCGCCACGCCGGGTCTTCTCCTGGCGCTGGCTCTCCTCGATCCCGTGCTGCTGCTCGCCACTGGGGCCTGCATCGTCTGGGCCTTCGGCTGGCGGGTCTTGTGCGTGGCCCTGATCTTCTGGGGAACCAACTACCCTGCCCAGTTCGGCTGGACCGGCGGAAGCTTCCTGCGTCAGGACTGGCTTGCCGCCACCATTGCGGGCGTCTGCTGCTTGCGGCGCGACCGACCCGCGCTGGGAGGTTTCCTGTTGGTCACGGCGGCCGCCCTGCGAGTGTTCCCCCTCCTGCTGCTCGGGGGACTCGCCCTGCAGGCGGCGACCCGCATCCTGCAACAGCGCCGGTGGACCCTGTCGCATTCACACCGCCGCGGCGCCCTGGGCGCCTTGCTCGCCACCGCTGTCCTGCTGGTGCTCTCGTCGATCACGGCCCGGGGAGTCGGTGCCTGGCCGGCATTCGTCGCCAACAGCCGGGTGCACCTCAACACCCCCTTGGTGAATCACATGGGCCTGCGGACCGTATTGTCCCACGATCGCGATGCCCGCTCCGAGCTGATCTTCGATGGCGCGGCCGAGGATCCCTTTGCCGACTGGAAAGCTTCTCGGCGCGATACGTTCGCGGGCCGCCGCGTCGTGTTTCTCGCCGCGGTGGTCGCGTTCGCGCTGCTGCTGGCCCGCGCGACCATCGCCCAGCCGGACTGGGTCGCCGCCGTGCTCGGCATCGGACTGCTTCCCATCGCCGGCGAGGTGACCGGCTACTACTACGGGATCCTGCTCGCCTACGCATTTCTATGTCCGATGCGACCGTCGATCGGCTTCGCCTTATGCGCCCTCTCCGCCCTTTCCTGGCTATTCGTGGAGATGTTCCATTGGACCGACGAAATCCTCGTGGCAACCAGCCTCGCCGTCGTGGCCTTCGTCGTCTTCGCCCCCATCGCGATCCTCCGCGGGGACGAGCCGAAGGCGAACGAAGTGCCGGAGCCCGAGCGGGAGCGATCAGCGAGCGCGAGGCCCGGCTGAGCTAGGCATCGCGCTCTAGAGAGGGGTCACGCTGCGACGTTTGCGGGGGGGAGGATCGCGGCGGCCGCGGGCCGCCCGCAGACGCGATGCGATTTCGTCGCGCAGGTTCTGGGGCGGAACCACCGCGTCGACCACCAATTCGCTCGCGAGCCGTTCGATGTCCACCTCCTCTCGGTACTCCGCCCGCAGCTTCTCCTCCTCCCTCACCCGCTCGGATGGTGAGAGACCCTGCAGCTTGTTGTAGAAGACCGCGTTCACGGCTGCCTCGGGGCCCATGACGGCGATCATCGCCGAGGGCAACGCCAAGGTCGCCTCGGGCTCGAAGCCGGGGCCGCTCATGGCGTACAGACCGGCACCGTAGGCCTTGCGCACGATCACGGAAATCCGCGGCACGGTGGCCTCGGAGACCGCCATGATCATCTTCGCGCCCGCGCGGATGATTCCCTGGCGTTCCACCTGCTTGCCGATCATGAACCCGGGCACGTCGGCGAGGAACAACAGGGGCAGGCCGAAGGCGTCGCACAACCAGATGAATCGCGCCGCCTTGTCGGCGGAGTCGACGAAGAGCACGCCACCCTTCACTTTCGGCTGGTTCGCCACCACGCCCAGGGGACGCCCGTCGATTCGCGAAAATCCGGTAATCAGCTCGCCGGCGAAGAGCTTTTTGATCTCGAAGAAGGAGTCCGCATCGACGATGCGATCGATCACCTGACGCATGTCGAAGAGCTTGTTCTCCGCGGTGGGGATCACGCTCTCGAGGTCGGAGGCGTCCAAGGCGGGCGGTCGGGCCTCGACCTCGGGCAGCTCGCCCTCGCCGTGGAGCGGCAGATACGCCAGGTAGGTCCGGGCCGCTTCGATCGCTTCGGATTCCGTATCGACCAGAAAGTCACCGCAGCCCGAGACCGAACAGTGCATCCGGGCTCCGCCCATCTCCTCGAGGGTCGTCGTCTGGCCGATCACCATTTCCGCCATACGCGGCGAGCCCAGATACATGCTGGCGGCGCCCTCTACCATGAACACCACGTCGCAAAAGGCCGGAATGTAGGCGCCGCCGGCCGCCGACGGTCCGAACAGCAGACACACCTGTGGAATCATTCCCGAAAGACGACACTGGTTGTGAAAGATGCGGCCCGCGCCCCGTCGGCCCGGGAACATATGGACCTGATCGGTGATGCGCGCCCCGGCCGAATCAACCAAGTAGAGCAGCGGAACCCGCAGCCGCTCGGCACGTTCCTGAATCCGCAGAATCTTCTCGACCGTGCGCGCGCCCCAGGAACCGGCCTTCACGGTGGAGTCATTGGCCATCGCACACGCGGGCCGCCCATCAATTCTGCCGGTGCCCGTCACGATCCCGTCCGCGGGCAGGTCACCGGCGAGACTGTTGGCGAGGGCGCCGTCCTCGATGAAGGAGTCTGCGTCGAACAGGAGTCGCAGGCGTTCGCGACAGAAAAGCTTGCCCGCCGCCGCGGCCTTCTCGTGATACTTGGGATCTCCGCCTCGTCGGATCCGTGCCAGCCGCGCTTCGATCTCGTCGCCTCGCTTCACGATCCCTCCCGTCGCTTCCGACCCCGCTCGGCCCGGTAGACCCGTCCCGGCAACTCGCGCCGGAGCACCTGCGCCTCCAGCCAGCTCGCGGTGTCCACCAGCACGTCCAGATCGACGCCCGTCGCCACCCCCGCGCGCTCGAATAGTGCCACCACGTCCTCGGTTGCCACGTTCCCCGACGCTCCCGGAGCGTAGGGACATCCGCCGAGCCCCCCCACCGACGCATCGAAGCAGCGAACGCCCGCCTCATAACCCGCCTGCACGTTGGTCAGGGCGCGGCCGTAGGTATCGTGGAGGTGAAGCGCGATCTTCGCCAACGGCACCTCGCTGCTCACGGCATCCACCAGGGCGCGAACCTGCGCGGGATGGCCCACGCCGATCGTATCGCCCAGGGAAATCTCCGACGCCCCGAGATCCGCCAGCGTACGTGCGAGGCTCACCCCCGCGCCGAGGTCGACTTCACCCTCGTAGGGACACCCGCAGACCGTCGAGACATAGGTGCGGACCGGGATACCCTCGGCGACCGCGCGCTCGAACACGGGCCGCATACGCTCGATCTGATCGGCGACCGAGCAGTTCAGGTTCTTGCGATTGTGGCTCTCGCTGGCCGAGATGAAGGTGGCGACCACCGCGACGCCCCCGGCGGCGCGCAAGCGCTGGTAGCCCCTTTCGTTGGGCACCAGCGCGCTGAAGATCACACCCGCCGGGCGGGGCAGGCTCGCGGCCAGGTCGTCGGCATCGGCCAACTGCGGGATCCAGCGGGGCGAGACGAAGGACGTGACCTCGATGCGCCGGAGCCCCGAGGCCACCAGCCGCGAGATCAGCTCGCGCTTGACGGGCGTGGGAACCGACTCGGACTGATTCTGGAGCCCGTCGCGGGGCCCCACCTCGTAGACGAGTACGGACGGACCCGTGCCGGCCGCCTCACTTCTCGTAGGTGTAGAACCCTCGCCCAGTCTTCCGCCCCAGGTAGCCGGCCTCGACCCGTTTCTTGATCTCGAGGCAGGGAGCGTAACGCGGCTCCCCGTACTCGCGATACAGGGAGTCGAGGATTGCGTACACCACGTCGAGGCCGACGAGATCCGCAAGGGCCAGCGGGCCCAGCGGATGATTGCAGCCGAGCTTCATGCACTCGTCGATCCCCTCGGGCGTGGTGACACCCTCCTGCAGCGCGAACGCGGCTTCGTTGATCATTGGAAACAGGACCCGGTTCACCACGAATCCCGGCGAATCCTTCACGTCGATGGGCGCTTTCCCCAGCTTCTCCGCCATCCCGCGAACCGCGGCCATGGTGGAGTCGTTGGTGCGCATGCCCCGCACGATTTCAACCAGCTTCATCGCCGGAACCGGATTGAAAAAATGCATGCCCACGAAGTGACCGGGACGACTCACGAAGGACGCGAGCTTCGTGACCGACAGACTCGAGGTGTTGGTGGCGATGATCGCATCGTCGTTCAGAATTCCATCGAGCTTCTCCAGAATCTCCTGCTTGAGGTCCAGCTCCTCGGGCAGGCACTCGATCACGCGCTCGCAACCCTTGAGCTCCTCCAGGGGCACCACCCCCCGGATCCGCCCCAGGGCCTCGGATGCCTCGGCATCGGCGATTTTCCCCTTCGAGGCCAGGCGCTCCAGGCTCTTCTGGATCTGAACCAGGGCGCGATCGACCGAGGCCTGCCGGCGGTTCTGAAAGACGACCTCGTAACCCGCTTGGGCCGACACCTGCGCGATGCCGCGGCCCATGGTCCCCGTGCCGACGATGCCAATCGTGTGGAGTGCCATGGCTATGTCAGCTCCACGGCCAGGGCCACAGCCTCACCTCCGCCAATACAGAGGGTCGCGATTCCCTTCTTCTGGCCGCGATCCCGGAGCGCGTAGAGCAGGGTCACCAGCACCCGCGCCCCCGAACAACCGATGGGATGGCCGAGGGAAACCGCCCCGCCATGCACGTTGACGCGGTCGAGGTCGAGGCCGTGCTCCTTCGCCACCGCCATCGTCACTCCGGAGAAGGCCTCGTTGATTTCGTAGAGATCCCAGTCCTCTGGTCGACTTCCCGTCTTGGCGTAGAGCTTCGCCAGGGCGTCGACCGGCGCGATCGTGAACCACTTGGGTTCCACCGCAGCGCTCGCGTCATCGACGATCCGGGCCAGAATACCGTAGCCGTTGGCCTTCGCCGTCTCCGCCGAGCAGATCAGCAGGGCCGCGGCGCCATCGTTGAGGGTGGAGGCATTGGCCGCCGTCACCGTTCCCTCGCGGGCGAAGGCCGGTCGCAGCTGGGCCATCTTTTCGATTCTGCCGCGCTTGGGCTCTTCGTCCTCGTCGACCAGAAGCGGCTCTCCCCGACGCTGGGGCACGGAGACGGGGATAATTTCTTCCTTGAAGCGCCCCTCCTTCTGGGCGGCCAGGGCCCGCGTGTAGCTTTGGACCGCGAACGCGTCCTGATCCTCGCGGGTGAAGCCATATTTCTCGGCGACCAGGTCGCCGCAGTGGCCCATGTGCATATCGTCGTAGGGGTCCCAGAGACCGTCGTGGATCATGCTGTCGACGATCGAGCCGTTGCCCATCCGATAGCCATCGCGGGCCTTGGGAAGCACGTAGGGTGCGTTTGTCATGGACTCCATGCCGCCGGCCACGACCACG
>JACZXC010000495.1 GCA_022571825.1 Myxococcales bacterium
CTGGTTGAGGGCAGCCTCTCCGGCGACGCCCTCGAGGGCGAAGGGGATCAGCACACCGTCGTTTTCTTCGGCCAGCGCCGGGAAGACCGCCGCGAAGCCGCGGACGTAATCGTCGCCCAGATTGGGAAGCGCCCGCATCCCCGCCACCACCAGACGCAGCTGGGGATGGGCGGCGCGGGCGCGGTGGATGATTTCCTGGAGGTTGCGGCGGAGAATGCCGAGGTCCTGGCCCCGGAGCATGTCGTTCGCGCCCAGCTCGAGCACGAGAACCGCGATCGGTAGCCGCAGGAGCCATTCGATCCGGCGCAGCCCGCCGGCCGAGGTGTCACCGCTCACCCCCGCATTCACTGCGCGGTAGGAAAGCCCTTCAGCGTCGATGCGTTCCTGGACCCGGGCTGGAAACGCCTCTTCGATCGGAAGCCCATAGCCCGCGGTCAGGCTCGTGCCCAGGAAGAGCACGACCGGGCGGGCGTCCTCGGGCCGGGCACCCGGCTCCGGCGGAGCCGATTCCGGTGGATTGCAGGCCGCACCCGCCAGGACGAGGCATGCGAGGGCCCGACGCCCGCAGTACCGTACGCCTCGTACGCCTATTACGCCTGAACGCCCGCGGCTTCTCATCGAGAATGATCGTCGCCCGGAACCTGATCCAGCGCTATACGCGCGCCAACGCAAGCCCTCCGCTCACTGTGCTCGGGGGTGTCGACCTCGACGTCGCCGCTGGCGAAGTCGTGGCCGTGCTGGGACCTTCGGGCAGCGGCAAGACCACACTGCTGGGCCTCCTGGCCGGGCTCGACCGGCCCACCCAGGGCGAGGTTCACCTGGACGGCGTGCCCCTCGATGGGCTCAGCGAAGACGAGCTCGCCGCGTTCCGGGCCGCGCGTGTCGGTTTCGTCTTCCAGAACTTCCAGCTGATACCCACACTCACCGCCTTCGAGAACGTGCTGGTTCCCCTCGAGCTCCTGCCCACCGCCCGCCGTCCCGAGCCCCGCGAGGCGGAGCGCCGGGCCCGCGAACTACTCGAACGGGTCGGGCTGGGCGACCGTCTGGATCACCATCCACCGCAGCTCTCGGGAGGCGAACAGCAGCGGGTCGGCATCGCGCGCGCCTTTGCCAACCAGCCGCGCATCCTCTTCGCCGACGAACCCACCGGCAACCTCGACCGCGAGACCGGCCACGGGGTGATCGAGCTCCTGCTCGCGCTGAATCGCGAACGGGGAACCACCCTCGTCGTCGTCACCCATGACCCCGAACTCGCGGCGCGCGCGACGCGCATCGTGCACCTGGTCGGCGGGCGCATCGCGCGCATCGAGCCCGCCTCGTGAACCGACGCTTTGTCTTCGCGATGGCTCGACGCGAGACGCGAGCCTCGAGCCGACGCTTCCTTCTGTATGGAAGCTGCATGGCCCTCGGGATCGCCGGCCTGGTGGGCCTGCACGGCTTGCGCGCCACGGTGCGAGACGCCGTCGACGCGCAATCGCGGCGGCTTCTGGGCGCCGACCTGCGACTGGCGAGCCGCGCGCCCCTCGACGCCTCGGTCGAAGCGCTCATCGCAGAGCTGGTGGACGGCGAGCGCGGGGACGCCGCGCACGTCACCCGGTTCGCCTCGATGGCGTTCACGCCGCGCTCGGGCCGTACCCGGATGGTGGACGTCCGGGGGATGCAGGGCGCCTTCCCGTTCTACGGCGAGGTTCGCACCGAGCCGCCCGGTCTCTGGGCAGAGCTCGCCGGTGCGGATCGCGCGGCGCTGGTCGACGGTAGCTTGCTGGTCCAGCTCGATGCCCGGGTAGGCGACGAGCTGACCCTGGGCCGGGCCCGGTTTCGCGTCCGCGGCACCATCACCCGCGCGCCGGGCACCTTCGGCCTGGGCACCCAGATCGCGCCGCGGGTCTTCATCGCGCGGCGCTATGTGGAGGAGACCGGTCTCGTCCAACGCGGGAGCCTGGTCGAACACTGGGTCTACTTGAGGGCGGCCCCCCCACGGGGTTGCCTCGCTACTTGACAGAATTCTGGGTTAT
>JACZXC010000116.1 GCA_022571825.1 Myxococcales bacterium
CGTCGACATGACCGCCGTCCATCGAGATCCAGGGATCTTCAATAATGCCCGGGCGGCTGAGCACATTACCGGTGGTGTTTGAGATGACGCCGTCGACACCAATCTCAAAGGCGAGATTCGGTGATAAATCTTCGCCCTGGACGTCGATGAGCGCACGCAGATCCTCGTAGTTCGCAATCGCCCAAATCGAGAGATCGCCTGTCAGGAAGAGGATCTCTTCGGCGACCACAGGGAAGATTCGTTCAAAATCAAGCGTAGCTGCCGAGGGATTCGGGTCGAAGACGCCGAACGAGTAGCCGGACGCCAGCTGGCCATCCCCGTCGAACATTCCGCCGCTACCGCTCATGTGTGCCACCAGTTGCCAGCCACCGTCATCGAGCGGATTGATTGATGTGGCGAACGCTGTCGTAGGGAGTGTCAGCCCAAGGAACGCCGCCGCGCGGAGCACAAGATAGATCTGTCGCATAGTATTCCCTTCCCCGTGGAGGATCCTGCAACTTTCGCGCCACCCTCTCTCTCCCACGCGGGCCTAGAGCGTCGAACGCGGAAGGTCTCGTTTTTCCAAGTGAATCTCTGACGCGACTCGCGCCTCGGATCGTTTCGGAGGCCGTGCGATCTACTGCGAGGCGGAAACACTTCGGGGATTTGTGGAGAAAATTTTCGGTCGCCATCGAGATCACCTCCGCTTCGTGCGGCCAAACAGGCGAATAGGCTACGGCAGGATCGGCGGCATCGGACAGCCGAGGGCATCCGCAGTCGCGCGCAGGAGCTCGGCCTCGGCGATGGCGACGCGGCCGTCGGCGGCGATGTACTCCGCGCACGCCTGCAGCACCTGCCGCTTGAGACTCGGCGTCGCCCGCGCCAGCTGGTTCAGCGCCCCGTCGAGCTGCGCAAGCCCGCAGCGCTCCGCCGGCAGCTTCACCAGCTCAGGAAGACCCAACGTGTTGGCGGCTCGCTCGATCGCCCCCTCCGGATCTGCACCCGCGCGCGCCAGCGCCAGGCTCGACAGCAAAATGGTGCAGTGCGGTGCCAGACGGCGCATCGAACGGTACTTGATGCCGGGAGCGCGAACCGGCTCGAAGTGCTGAGCCAGGTGCGCGATCAGGATGCGCTGCAACGTCCACTCGAACAGGTCGATCCGGGCATCCGCGCGCACCAGCTCGTCGACGTTGCGTCGGAAAGCCCGATACTGGCCCATGGAGAGATCGCGCAGCGCGGGCAGCGCCATGTCGATCAGGGGCAGCCGTGTCCGCGGATCGAGCTGCTCCACGTCGGGCAAAAGCTTCAGCGTGAGCGCATCGACGCCCCGGTCGGCATTCTCGGACAGCCATTCGAGCTGCGCGCGCCTGGAGTCCGGATCGCGGTCGATCAGAAGCGCGTAGATCAGCGCGCGGGCGCCGTAGCTCTCGTGAACAGATTCGGTAATCGCAGCGGGAAGCGAACGCACGAGCTCAGCCGCGTAGGCCAGATGCTGGAGCGTGGGTCGACCGATGTCTTCGACCGCGTGCTCGATCGACACCTGAGAGGCCGGCGCTCCCGCGAACTGCGACGCCGCGCCGCCCGCCGCTGACCGGTGCTCAGGCGATTCGACCGTCGTGAACTCGCCGTCGAACGATGGATCGAGCCGCCGAATCCGCTCCACCAGAGGCGGGTGTGTGGCGAAGATCGAATTCAGGCCACCCCTCAGCGCCTGGCCGAAGAACAGATGACTCGCCTCCGGCGTATTTGGACTCGCCACGGCTGAGCCGCTCACGAACCCCCCGATGCGCTTTAGCGCACCCGCGATGCCATCGGGATCGCGGGTGAACTGGACGGCCGAGGCATCGGCCAGAAATTCCCGCTGCCGGCTCACCGAGGCCTTGATCCACTTGCCGAAGAACGTGCCCAGCGCACCGATCACGATCAGACCGCCGCCCAACGCGAGCAGCATGATCGCGCTGTTTCCACGATCTGAGCGCCTGCCCATCGAGCTGTACATCGCCGAGCGGAGTACGAAGTATCCGAGGATGCCGATGAGCAGAATGCCGTGCAGCACGCCCATGAGCCGGATGTTGAGCTGCATATCGCCGTTGAGAATGTGGCTGAACTCGTGGGCGATCACACCCTGGAGCTCGTCGCGGCGCAGCTGATGGAGCGTGCCCCGCGTCACGCCGATGACGGCATCGTTGGGCGAGAAGCCCGCCGCAAACGCGTTGATGCCCTCTTCGTCCTCCAGCAGATAGACCGGTGGCGTCGGTGTGCCGGATGCAAGGGCCATCTCCTCGACCACGTTGAGCAGAACGCGCTCCTGTGGGTCGGTGGTGTCCCGGTGCAGCAGACGCCCTCCGAGCTGCTCGGCCACCACCTGTCCACCGCCTCGGAGCTGCGCGATCTTGTAGAGGCTGCCGCCGCCGACGAGCACCAGAACGGCGAGCGCGACCACCCCCATCAGCTCCGGGTCCCACCAGTTCGGATCGAGGAGGATCGCGCCGGTTCGGTCCTGGCCGTGATATCCGACCAGGCCCACCGCCAGGGCGTAGATCGTGACTGCGATGGCGACCACGGCCAGGCCGAACAGAATCACGAGCCGCCCAGTGCTGCGCCGGGCGGCGTCCTGACTCTCGAAGAAGTCGGTCGCCAAGGGCTACCCTAGAACGAGACCTTCGGGGCTTCGGCGATGGCTTCGCTGTCAAACTCGAGCAGCGCCGCATCCTGCACGTGGCCGAACATCCCGGCCAGACTCACCGCGGGGAAGCTCTGCTTGTACGTGTTGTAGACCATGACGGAATCGTTGAATGCCTGGCGAGAAAACGAGACCTTGTTCTCGGTCGACGTGAGCTCCTCCGAGAGCTGCATCATATTCGTGTTGGCCTTGAGGTCGGGGTAGGACTCGACCAGCGCCAGCAGTCGGCCCACCGCGCCGTTCAAGGCGCCCTCTGCTCCGCCCAGGGCTTGCATCGCCGCGGGGTTGGTCGGGTCGCCGGCCGCCTGCTCGAGCCCCCGCTGCGCCTGATTGCGCGCCTGGATGACTGCGTCCAGGGTCTCCCTCTCGTGCTTCATGTAGCCCTTGGCTGTATCCACCAGGTTGGGAATCAGGTCGTGACGTCGCTTGAGCTGAACCTCGATCTGGGAGAACGCGTTCTTGTAGCGGTTTCTGAGCGCCACCAGCCGGTTGAAGATCCCGGCGACGGAGACCCCCAGCAGAATCACGATCCCAAAGAAGACGAGCGCACCGATCATCGCAATGTCCACCTAAAAGCTCATGCCAGGGTAGTGGAGTTATGCGTCCGCCACACGCCTCAGTCGGGTGCCTCCGGAACCGAGGTGGAAACGGCCTAGGGGTCAGTGCCCGAGTCGAGAGTCGATCGCGACCTCGAGGTCCGGTCCGATCTCGACCCGCACCCTGTAGCCGCCGCGCGGCTCGAAGGTCCCCTGCTCGGGAACCTCCCGGTGCTCGCCCGCAACGTCGAACGCGACGGCCAACCCCGACTTCCCGCGCGGTGCCACGCGCAGCACGAAGGTCTCTCCCGCCTCGATGCGCGGGATCGTCTCGGAGAAGCCGGACCCGCGCAGCCGAACGTTCTCGAGCGCCCGACCCGAGCGGTTGTGAACGAACACGACGGGGTTCTTCGGGAGACCGATCGCCAGGATCGCGACGACGAGCACCAGCGTGGCGAAGGCGAGCAGCGATCCCACGCTGACTTTCGGACGGCGCACTCGCGCGCCGCTACGCGGGGACGATGCGGGCAATGGACCCCCCGCCGCAGGCGCTTGGTTCCCGCGACTCCACTTCAGGCGAGGCGCAGCGGCAGCGCCACTGGACCCCGGAGGATGATCGAGCGGATCCAGCCGGGGGGATCGGGGTTTCCCGTAAAGTCCGGAAAGCGCCGGACCAGGGTTCCGATCGCGATCTCCGCCTCGAGCTTCGCGAGCTGCGAGCCCAGACAGAAGTGGTTGCCCTGCCCGAAGGACAGATGGTGGTTGTCGACGCGACCGAGATCCAGTCGGTCCGGGTCGGAAAAACGCTCGGGGTCCCGGTTGGCCGCCGAGAGCACCACCGCCACGAGCTGCCCCTTGCGTATCTGCTTCCCGCCAATCACACAATCTTCGCGGACCGCGCGGTCGGTCATCTGAATGGGGCCGTCGTAGCGCAGGAATTCGTCTACGGCACGGGTGATGAGCGCGGGATCCTCCGCCAACCGCTTGCGTTCATCGCGGTGGCGCAGCAAGGCCACCACCGCGTTTCCGATCAGGTTGGCGGTGGTCTCGTGACCCGCCACGAGCAGGAGAGTCGAGAGGGCCAGAAGGTCCAGCTCGCTCAGCGACCTGCCGTCTTCTTCCACCGCGATCATGGCCGAGAGCAGGTCGTCGCGCGGATTCGCTCGGCGCTCGGCGAGCAGCGGCTTGAAGTAGGCGAAGAGTTCGCGGTTCGCCCGCCGGGGCGGCGCCATCCCCCCTCGCCCCTGAAGCGGGTCGAGAAGCTGGACGAGATCGGCGGACCAGGCCCGGAAGAGATCGCGATCCCTGGAGGGCACCCCCAGCAGCTCGGCAATGGCGGTCACGGGAAGCGGATGGGCCAGGTCCCGGATCAGATCCATCTCGCCGTTCTCGCCGGCGCGGTCGAGCAGATCGTCGACGACGGCCTGCAGCTTCGGACGCAGCTGCTCGATCCGGCGGGGTGTGAAGGCCTTGCTGACGAGTCCGCGCAGGCGCAGGTGGTCGGCGCCGTCGGTGGTGAGCAGGTTGCGCTCGATCGTCGCCGAAAACTCGGGGTCGTTTCGGGTCAGGCGCGAGATCAGCTGCATCAACGGAACCCCGCTGCGGTCGGTCGTGAAATTCTGGTCCCGCAGCACGTGCAGTACGTCGTCGTAGCGCGTGAGCACCCAGGCGCCGAAGATCCGGCTGCGGTAGACCGGTTCGGCCTCGCGCAGCGACTGCCAGGTGGCGTGGGGATTGCTGCGATGTTCACGCAGAAAGGGGTTGAAGCGTCCGAAGAGGGGACTCGCGAACCGAAGCAAGCGCTCGCGCCGGAGCAACCATTGAAGGAATCGAAACACCGCTATCCCCCAACCTCCAGGCCGTCGCGCTGCCGCCGAAGCCGCAGTGTACCCATGACCAGGATCATCGCCCCGAGGAGCCAAAGGGCAACCCCGGTGAGCGCCGGAACCTGCGGGGAACCCAGACCCGGATCGTTCACGGCGAGAAGGGTCACGTCCCCGTTGGTCGCGACCTGATTCCCCAGGGCGACCGCGATCACCCCCAGCGCGGCGAGCCCGGAATCGGCGTTGATGGCCACGGCGACTTTGGCAGCGACGTCGACCGCCGTCTCTCCCGGAAGTGTCGGCACCCCGAGAGCGATTCCGTCGATCGTGATGTCGATGCTGCCGCCCGCGGCGATCCCGAAGAACGAGAAGATCGTCTCGGTCTCGCAGCTCGGCGCGCAGCCGTCGAAGAAATTCGAATTTCCGTCGTCGCAGGTCTCGCCCAGCTGGAGAATCCCATCGCCACAGTCGGGAATGCACTCGGGGGGAACGTCGAAACTCTCCTGAACGCTGAGGGAACCGGAGCCGCCACCGTCGGTGGCCCCCTCCCCCAGACCCCGCTTGGCAAAGGCGGACCAGATCAGGCAACGGTTCACGGCGCCTGTCTCGTCGAGGTCGGCGGTCAGGATCGCGTCGCGTGCCCCCAGAAAGGTCGGGTCGCAGAGCGGCATCTTCAGTCCGGTGATCACGAGCTGGAGCGCCAGGTTGTTCCCGCCGGTCCCCTCGGTGAGGTCGGGGTCGAATCCGTAGACGTCCACCAGGTTCCAGTACATCTCCCAGAGAGATACGGCCCACACCTCACCGACTCCGTGGGGAACGTTGAGGGTGGAGATGTCCGCGTAGGTGAGAGGATTCACGGCCAGGTCCGTGCTGTAGGGGTAATTCCGGATGCCCGGCCCCGACAGGGGCTGAAATTCCAGATAGGTCCCCACCGGGACGGCGTCGTCCCCCCCGTCTCCCGCTTCGGCGGTGAGGACCAGCGAGAACCAATCGCTCCAGCCCTCTCCCATGCCGCGGCTCTGGTTTGCACCGAGGCAGCTCACGTTCGAGGGGCCGCCGGTCAGCCGATTCGAAACTCCGTGGCCGTATTCGTGGATGATGATCCCGGCGTCGAAGTCGCTGTCGCGATGCGGCGGGGTGACGAGGGTGACGCTCACCCCCGAACCCAGCTGGTTCTCGATCGCGTTTCCGTCGCGCTTGCCGATGAAGACCGCGGGGATCACGAGGGCCGGATCGAATCCCGCCATGGTCAGGGTGGCGTTCCCCTGGTGGTTGATGATGATGGCCCCGATCGCCCCCGCTCCCTGAGCATTGGCGACCTTGTCGATGAAGAGGCAGGTCCCGCGGTCGATCAGGGCGATTTTTCCGGCCATGGCGCCGGGGTTCGTGAGCGCGGAGCAGGCGTCGTTGGGAATGGCCTGGGCGACATCGCCAGTGAGGCCCAGGGTCCCGCCGCCGAACAGTGCCCCGCCCGCGGGGTCGGTCCCCGCGATGGCCGGCGGGGAGAGCACCACCAGCGCGGGGCTGGTCGGATGGAGCCAGCGGAACATCTGCATGCGCGGTTCGAAGCCGTCGGGCGGGGTGCCGAAGTTGGCGTTGTTCACGCCTGCGCCGTCCAAGGCATCGGCTTGCACCGGGTCTCCCGCCGCGCCGCCGTTTCCGTAGTTGTCGACCTGGAAGTTTCCCGCCGGCTCGTCGAATCCGTAATGATACATAATATCGTGTAGGATGTTGTTCCAGTAGAACAGGTTCGTGATGGCGGCGTCTCGGTTGTTGCCCGGCTGCACCGCGGAATCGAAAGGGAAGTCGAAATCCAGCCCGGCGCCCGCATCGGGCCGGGCCCCGTCCAGATCATCCGCGTCCTCGTCCTCCTGGGCAAAGACGTTGTTGCCCCGGGTGTCCGTGAACTCCGCCCCCGCGACGCCGTCGGTGTCGTGCCAGCCGAAGGGCGATGCCACGGGATCCGCCGGGTTCAGTTCGAGGCCTCGCGGCCCCTCATCCGGGTTCTTGAGGGGTCGGGGATAGACGCGGTAGCTGTCCTGGGCGATCCAGTCGTTCTGCCGCAACACCGCGCCGCTGACTGCGTCGACGTGCAGGTTCCACCAGTGCCCACCCTCGGGCGTCCGGATCACCAGGTTCCAGGCCAGTCGCACGTCCGCGCCGGGACGCGGCACGTACTCGAGCTTGACCGGAATCTCGTCGCGGGAGACTCCACCCGGGAAAAAGACCACCTCCCGGGCCGGCCCTCCGATGCGCCGGCTCAGGGCGGGCGCGCCGGGTTCGAGCCCCAGGTGTTCGGCGGCGAGAACCACGGCCTGGGCCGCGGAAAGAACCGGGCCCCGAACGTTGACCCGGCCCCTCAGGCCGCGCACCAATCGTTCGCCGCGGGTGAGGATGCGGCCGTCGCGATCGACGACCGCAGTCAGATCCGCGCTGAAGACGTCGATTCCGTCGACCTGCTGTCGCAGATACAGATGGGTGGTCCCGGTCCGGCGGGTTCGATAGCGGTCGGTGACCACCAACTCGGCCAGGTCGTCGCTCGCCAGGCCAAGGCGAAGGCGGTCGCCGCGCAGGTGGTCCAGCGCGATCTCGAGGGGGTCCCCGCTCCTGGCCCCGGTCCAGTAACGGCCCGGGGAGCCGGGGGCCCCACCGCTTCCCTGACCCAGCGCGGGACCTGGAACGGCCAGCAACCAGAGTCCGAGAGCGATCTTCGCGCCGTTGAGGACTCGCACGAGGGCCTTCCCCGGAGAACGTGGCGTGGGCCCGGGCCGGGCCCACGAGCCTCAGGATACCCGGATCGACACCCTTTCGGACTGCGATTTTTGGGAGGGCGTGGCGATGTTCCGAGCCCACTCCACACCGGTCGCGATCCAGCCCCGATGCGGCGAGGGGGGCTTCGGCTCATGGCTCACCGGATCTGGATGGCCCCGGCCAGACCTGACGGTTCGGTCCTTCGGTGTCAGCGTCTCGGGAATTCGGACAGAGGCTCGGACGCGGCGCAGCGGCCCGCTCGGCGGCCGAAAAAGGTGCCGTCGCCGAGCGAGAGACCACTCGAATAGCCGCCGACGGAGATGCCCGAGGGAGCGCGACCCGC
>JACZXC010000117.1 GCA_022571825.1 Myxococcales bacterium
GCCTCGATGGGCAGCGGGTTGGCCGCGGGTGGATGGCGGAATTCGTTTGAAAATTGGTTTCCAGGCCGCAAGTGTATCTCGCATCTTCCCGATTTTTTTACGTTTGTGCCTTGACGAGCCCAAAACACTGGTGGTACGGTCGGTCGCAAGAGTGGCTCTAGTGCCGCGGATTCTGGTGAAAATGGAGGCAAATTGCCTTCAAGTCGCGCATACCGGCCTCCGATAGGGGGCGAGAGCAGATCGGCCGTGCGAGGTTCGTTGTGTGCGGTTCTGATTTGGGGATGTGCACAGCCGGGGTGCTCGAGTACACGAACAGGGGGGTAACCCAAGTTATGGCAGCTCGACGCAAGAAGGCGACGCGAAAGAAGGCTACGCGTCGTCGCAAGAAGGCGACAGCCAAGAAGACGACACGTCGCCGCAAGAAGAAGGCGACAGCCAAGAAGACGACACGTCGCCGCAAGAAGAAGGCGACAGCCAAGAAGACGACGCGTCGCCGCAAGAAGAAGGCGGGGGCCAAGAAGGCGACTCGCAAAAAGGCACGTCGCCGCCGCAAGAAGGCGAGCTAGATCAGTCGCCGCGGATCGATCCTCGACGGAGGGTCGCAGGACCCCGGCCGGCACTGCCGGCCGGGGTTTCCTTCGTGATGGGCGTGGTCTAACCTCCGCACCATGGCCCGCATTACCATCGAAGATTGCACTGTGAACGTCCCGAACCGCTTCCACCTGGTTCAGATGGCCGCGATCCGAACCAAGCAGCTGAAGAAGGGGGCGAAGCCCCTGGTCCAGGGCGAGGAGAACAAGGCTGTAGTGATTTCACTACGAGAAATTGCAGCCGGCTACATCAAGCCCGACTATCCGGATTCGGACACCGCCGAGTCCGAATGACTCCACCTCGGGGCGCCTTCCCCCGGTCAGATCCCCTGGACCGGGACCCGGAAGCTGACCGTCGTCCCCACCCCCACCTCGCTGGAGAGGGAGACCTCGCCCTCCATTAGCACCACGAGGTCGCGCACCGGTGCGAGCCCCAGACCCGCGCCGGCATACCGCTGAGACGACAGCGCGTCGACCTGATAGAACTCGTCGAACACCCGCTGCTGATCATCCTGGCAGATGCCGATGCCCGTGTCTCGGATCTCGCAGATCAGCTGCTCTTTCGCCAGGCGAGCGCTGATTTCGATACGACCTCGGCGAGTGAACTTGGCTGCATTGTCGAGCAGAAGCAGCAGGATCTGATTGAGCTTCGTGAGGTCGGTTCGAATTTTGGGGAACGGTTTCTGGATCGACTGTTCTACGCGGACGGGCGAGTCTCCGATCGTCTCCTGGACACTGAAGATGGCCTCTTCGACCAGCTCGCGGAAGTTCACGTCCTGGATCTCTACCGGGAGTTCTCGCTGCTTGATCCGCCAGAGGTCCAAGATGTTCTGGAGTGTGCGCAGGAACGCAGTTCCCTCGTCCAATGCCGAGCGCAGGCTTGCCTTCGCCCCATCGGACAACGCGTCGTTTTCGCCGGCCAGAACGGAGATGATGGCTTCGATGATGCTGTTGAGCGGCGTGCGGAGCTCGCGCGACATCTTCTCGATGAAGTCGTTCTTGAGCTTCTCGATCTTCTCGAGCTTCTCGTTGTTGCGAAGGAGTGCGATGTCTTGGGCGAAGAGGGCCTCGGAGAGCTGCAGAATCTCGTCGGCGTGATCGCTCTCGGGAATCGTTGCTGCCTCGGCGGGCGGGGAAGGGGCGGATTGGAGGGCGTTGTTCAGGCGCTCGTGGTCGAGGCGCAGACCGAGCTCCGAGGCCAGGGTCGCGATCATGCGGAGCTGACTGGCATCCGGGGACGCGGGCGATCCGACGGCCAGCGTGCCGTGCACCCATTCCCCGCAAACGAGGGGGTAGATGATCAGACCCCCCGCCGAGCGGTTGCCCAACGCCTCGATCGGGTCGAACTGGGTCATGGACCGGGTGGCTGCGACCTCGCGGACACGCGGCAGCAGGACTTCGGCGGCGCCCCGAGCCTCCGTCGCGTTTCCGAAGCCCGCGGCAGCGCGGAGGCAGGCAGAGTCCGGATCCTCCGGGCGAACCGAGACGAAGACGAGGGCCACGCCCCCGTTCACCGTCTCCACCGCGGACGAAGCGCTCGATCGCAGGGCTGCTGCGAGAGCCCTGGTGCGCTTCGGCTCCGAGCCGGGGTCGGTCGTCCCCGCGTGCGCTGCTTCGGATCGGGCGGTCAATCGGGGCCTCCGCGCCTAGAAGCGCTCGTCCGTGTCGATCTCGAAGGCTTCCTCGGACTTCTCTTCCTCGATCTCCGTCTCCGGATCGTAGCCGCCCTCGAGGGCCAACTTTGTCTTGAAGTCTGTGGGGTTCGTGGCGGCGCTCATGGCCGTCTCGATCGAGATCTTGTTGGCGTGCAGCAGATCCAGCAGATGCTGGTCAAAGGTCTGCATCAGCTCCGACCGGCCTCGCGCGATGTATTCGGCGAGATCGCCGCTCTTGTTCGGGTCCTTGATGCACTCCTGGATAGTCCGGCTGGTTTGCATCATCTCCACCGCCGGCACGCGATCGGTCTGCTTCTTGTTCGGCAGCAGGCGGAGCGACACGATCGCCGCCAGGTTCTCGGCCAGGCGTGCGCGCACCTGGAGCTGCTCCTCGGGCGGGAAGAATGCACACAGGCGGCTGATGGTTGCCGCCACACCGCTGGTATGGATGGACGAGAAGACCAGATGGCCGGTCTCGGCGGCCTTGAGCGACGTGTCGACGGTCTCGAGGTCGCGCATCTCGCCCACCATGATCACGTCGGGATCCTGACGCAGGGCGGCGCGCAGGGCCTCGGGAAACGACGCCGTGTCGGTGCCGATCTCGCGCTGGGTGATGATGCTCTGATCGTGGGTGAAGACGAACTCGATCGGATCCTCGATCGTGATGATCTTGGCCTTGCGGGTCTTGTTGACTTCTTGGATGAGGGTCGCCAATGTGGTCGACTTTCCCATGCCGGTGGAGCCGGTGATGAGCACGTATCCGCGCCGGAGCTTCGCCAACTGGCGCAGCGGGCCGGGGAGGTTCAGTTCCTCGAAGGTCCGGATCTGGAGCGGGATGACACGCAGGACGATATTGAAGCAGCGGCGCTGCCTGGATATGTTGACCCGAAATCGCCCCTCGTCCGGCAGTTCGAAGGCCAAGTCGACTTCGGCGGAGATATCGGCGACGTCTAGGGACTCTTGTGCCAGCAAGAGACGGGCGATCGCTTCGGTGTCTTGTGGCGTCAGGATCTTGTAGCGGAGCTCGACGAGATCTCCGTGAAATCGGTACAGGGGCAGGTAACCCACCTGGAAGTGGATGTCCGACGCCCCCTTCTCAATCCCGAGCCGGAGCAGGCGGTTCAGCTTTTCGCCGTCCATGGACTCACGCCCTCCGAGCGGATACCGGCCCCCGCGGAGGGAGACCTCGAGATGCCTATCGGCGTTTCGCCAGGTCCCTTGACCCGGATTCGGTCTCGCCCCGACGACCTCGGGCCCAGACCCGGAAGCGGGCCTTCGCTACCCTCGCGGTGTAGGAGAGGGGGGTTGGCGAACTTGCCGCGACGGCGAAACGGAGCGAGCCGGGTTCTGGTGGCCGGGGCCAGCGCGGCCCTGCTGGCCGGGGCGGGTTGGGTCGCCGCCGCGGACGAGCGTCCGGCCGTCGATCTGGACCGGCTATTGCGTTTGCCCGCGTCCGGGCAAGCCCTTCATGACAACCCCCGGCCCGGTGGGGCGACCCGGAGCCAGTGGAGAGCCCGGTTCAGCGACGCGCGCGCCGATCTCGAGGACGCCCGGTTGGCCCTGGCGGCGGCACAGAAGGAGCTGGAAGAGCTGGCGGGAGAGTCGTCCACCTGGCAGATGGCCGTTCCCGGGGCTTCGGCCAACTCCAGCGAGAATTCACCCATCAGCTTTCGCCTGGTTCAGGAGATCCGTCGCCAGCGCGAAGAGGTCGAACACAGCCAGCGCGGCCTGCAGGACCTGGGGGTGGAGGCGAACCTGGCCGGGGTTCCCGAAGAGTGGACCCAGCCCCGGTCGAAGGTTCCCCCGTCGGCGCGCTGAGCCGGCCACCCATCGCCGCTCAGGGATCCGAGCCCTCGAGCCAGATCCGTGCCCCGGGAAGGAAGGCGAAGGCGGGCAGGGCGTAGAGCGCGGTGAGCGCGAAATAGCCGGCGTAGCCCATGCGCTCCGTCAGCCAGCCCGCGGGGAGTGCGACCAGCGACCCGGCCAGAGCGTAGAGAGCCGTCACCAGGGCGTACTGCACCGCGGCGTGTTCCTTGTCGCAGATCCACATCAGATACGAGAGAAAGGCGGCCGAGGCGAGTCCGCCGCAGAACGACTCGATTCCGGAGGCGGCGTAGATGCCGGCTCTCCCACTCTCCGGAAAAGCCGCCGCCGCCGCATAGCCGAGGTTCGAGGCGAGTGCCAGCGCGCCCAGCAGCCAAAGTGAGCGACCGATTCCGCCTCGGGCCACCATGACCCCTCCCGCGATGGCGCCGAGGACCGTGGCGCCGATCCCGAACGTTGCGCTCACCGCCGCGATCTCCGGGTCGCTGAGGCCCCGATCCACCCAGAAGGTCTTGACCATCGGTCCCATCGCCCGGTCGCCCACGCGATAGAGCAGGATGAACCCGACCACCGGGATCACCCCGGGGCGGTTGAGCCACCGGCGCAGGGGGGCGATCGTCTCGCGCCGACTCTCGGTCGGAATGGCGACCCGAGGCACAGCGAATACACCACTCGCCATGGCGAGGCTCAGGGCTGCGCCGACGAGGAAGGTTCCCCGCCAGCCGATCCAGCCGGGCAGGAGCAGCAATCCGCTCCCGGCGGTGAGCAGACCGACACGGTAGGCGGTGATTTTCATCGAGTTGACCGGGCCTTCCCGGCCTCGCTCGGTGATGCCGATGGCGTAGGCGTCGATCGCGACGTCCTGGGTCGCCGACGCCACGCAGTAGAGGATGAATACCAACCAAAGGACCGGGCCGAGCCGGTGCAGGTCGTCGAATCCGATCCAGACCAGGCAGGCGGCCATGACGACCATCGATCCGGCGATCCAGTGGCGTCGCTCGCCCAGACGGTCGACTAGGGGAGACCAGAGGACCTTGGCCGACCATGCAATGTAGAGCCCGCTGAGCCAGCCGATCTCCGTCAGGGACACACCGTGGCGACGGAAATAGATCGGCCAGACGTCCGCGTAGACACCCATCGGGAAGCCCTCGATGACGTAGACCACCGCGATGATCGAGAGCGTACGCCCGAGAGATATCCTCACCCCGGACCCAGTGTAGACAACGCGGTGTATTGGGTCAGTCTCTGAGTCTGACGGGGCGAACGAGCGTGACGATGTGAACGAGTGGCTGCTTCCCGAGGATGACGATGTCCTGCTCGCGCGGGCCGGTCTGGCCGACCTGCCGGCACCGGACGAGGGACTCTTCCGCGACGGATGCTGGTTGCGCCGGATCAGCTCCGAGGCGGTCCTGCTCTTCGGGGGCGGTCGCGCACTCTTGCTGGAAATCGCGCATCCGCTGGTGGCTGCCGGGGTCGCGGAGCACTCCAGCTTTCGCACGGATCCATTCGGGCGCTTGCAGCGAACCCTGGCAGCGATGAGTGCGATTACCTTCAAGGATCAGGCTGCCGTAGTGTCGGCCGTCCGTTCGGTGGCGACGGCTCACGTGCCGATCCGGGGGAGGCTCGCTGACGCGGCCGGGCCCTTCGCCGCGGGAACCCGATACAGCGGGCGCGATCCAGAGTTGATGCGCTGGGTATGGGCCACCCTGGTCGACACCGCATGGGTCGTCTACGAGCGCTTCGTCGGGCCCTTGGATGTCGATGCCCTCAGGTCCTTCTACGGTGACCAACGAGCGCTGGCCCGGGTCCTGGGCGTCCCGGGCGAAATCCTTCCGGCGCGCTGGGCGGACTTCCGGTCGTATTTCGATTCGATGCTGGAGAGCGACGAGCTCACCGTCACCGCGACCGCGCGCGAGATCGCCGAGGTTGTGCTGAACCCACCGGGAGCCGCGTCGAGTGGACCGCTGGTCCGCATGGTTACCGCGGCGTTGCTCCCCGAACGATTTCGTACCGCCTTCGACCTCGCTTGGGACGCAGAGCAGATGGACCGCTTCGATTCGCTCACCCGCTCGGCGCGCGCTCGGCGCTCGACTGTCATGCCGAAGCCGGCTAGCTTTCCGCCACCGCCGAAAAGCAAGGGGTGAGGTCCATGGACGAGGAGCCGCGCGGCAAGGTCGATCGGGTCGCCATCCTCTACATCGTGGGGGGCGTTCCCGCCATCGTGCTGTTCCTGACCGTCGTATTCGCATTGGCGCGTTCCTGCAATTTTCCCGCCTAGCTTCGCGGGTCCCGGTCCGGGCAGAGCCCGGCCCACCCGGCCTTCGCTCGCCTTGGGCGCGCTGCCGCGCTTGCCTTGCGGGTCCCGGCTGAAATTCATTGAATTCCGACGACAGATGGTGGCGAAGTTCTGTTGCGGGCTCGCGCACCGGCAACGGGTTGGGCAGAGCGCGGAAGCCTCGACGAAAACGGATCCCCGACGAAAATCCGGGCCGCGTGGGCCTTCCCGGCGGTTCTAAGGTGCCCAATCCGCGTGCCGATAGTTCGGTGGATGGGGAATTCAACGCACACGTTTGCCCGCGCGGCCCGCCTGGTGTGCGTAGTTTTCTTGTTCGCCATCGGGGTGGGGTGCACCGGGGGCCTCGGGTCCGCCGCGACCTACGAGTACTTTGCGAAGCCCGATCGCGACGATGCCTGGAGCCGGAAGATCGGGCTCTGGCAGGAGCGCGAGCGCGCACCGGTGGCGAAAGAACCCGCGGGTGTTTTGGCGCTCGTCGTCGGTTCGAGGGGCGACATCGATGCGAAGCCGCCGGAGTCCGGAAGCCTGGAGTCGAAGTACGCGGATTTTCTCGAAGAAACGAAGCGAGGCATGGCGCGGAATTTCACGGACTGGGTGCAGACTCAAGCCCACAAACACTATGTGGCCGATGGGCCCGTCGACCACTGGGCCACTCTCCAGGAGACCTTCCGCTCGAACGGCGACGACTGTGACGGGTTGGAACTGCTCGCCTACAACTTCCTCCGTGAGCTCGGATTCGGCGACGATCGGGTCTACCGCGCGGTCGTGGTGCGGCGCTCCGACGGCCAACACCACATGGTGACGCTCTGGTTCGAGGACCTCAGCGATCCGTGGGTGATCGACCCGACCGGCGCCATGACCACCGGCATGCCACGCATGTCGCAGCTTTCGGACTGGGTCCCGCTGAAGGTCTTTGGCGAGGACCGGGACTTCACGGTCCGCCGCATCGCCTTCCAAGCCGCCCAGAATTCCTCGGATTAGCGCCGACTCACCGGATTGACGGCCGCCCGGGCCGTGCCCATACTCGGGCGCCCATGCGCCTAGGGAACCTCTGCACAGGCGGTCTTGTGGCGACCGGCAGGAATAGTTGACGTCGGTCCGTCGGGGTTCAAGGGACTTGCTTCGCCCGGGCTGGGTGTTTGGAGGGAGCTTCGTTGCGGTCGGGCGATCACAGGGCGCAGCTCACCTCCGGAGAAAGCAGCCGGTGGCGAACGGCGTAGAGATTGGCCAGAGCGAACATCGTCTGGGCTCGGGCGAGATTCTTCTGAATCCCGCGGTACCGCGTCTTGTCGAACCCCCAGAGCTGCTTCACGACGCGGAAGGGGTGCTCGCAGCGGGCACGCGTTCGTGAGCGAGCTCGGTTGATCTTGCGCCACCGCTCGCTCAAGCTGCGGTTGCCACGGGGGCCGCGCCGGTTGACCCGGTAGCGCACACCCTGCTCCTCGAAGGCCTGCCGGTCGGCCTCCTTCCAGTACGCCTGGTCGCCGTAGAGCACGCTCTCCTCACCGTGGAGCAGGTTCGGAAGCTGCTTGATGTCGGCCTCCGCGGCGTGCGTGGCCGTCACGCTGTGGACGACGCCCCGTCGATCCGTTCCGATGTGAAGCTTCATACCGAAGTGCCAGCTCTTGCCCTTGCGCGTCTGCTTCATCTCCGGGTCTCGCGTCCTCGTCGCGTTCTTCGTCGAACTCGGCGCGGCGATGATCGTCGCATCCACGATCGTCCCTGCGCGAAGCAAGA
>JACZXC010000118.1 GCA_022571825.1 Myxococcales bacterium
GCACTGGCCAAGGTGATGGCCAGCGCGGATCCCCGCACACCGCGGACCGGACCGCCGCGCCTCTCCATCGACCGTTGCTTTGCCGCGCGGGGCTTTGGCAGCGTGGTGACCGGAACCCTGGTGGGCGGAAGCCTGTCCATCGGCGATTCGGTGGAAGTCTATCCCTCCGGCCTCCGCGGCCGCGTGCGCGGCCTTCAGAGCCACGGCGTGGCCGCAGAGATCATCGAGGCGGGCGCGCGCTGCGCCGTGAACCTCCAGCAGATCGAGCGGGGCGAGCTGGCGCGGGGCCAGGTGGTGTCGACCCCCGGTGCGCTGGCGCCCACCCGAACCGCGGACGCGCGGCTCTGGTGGCTCGACGTCGCCCCCGAGTCGGAAGGCCTCACCGCCGTCGAGTTTCTGGCCGGCACCGCGGAACGCCGGGCCCGGGTGGGTCCGATCGGCAGCGACTCCTTTCAACCGGGCGGAGTCGGCTACGCGCGGCTACACATCGACGGCGATCCCGTCCCGCTGTTGCCCGGCGACCGCTTCATCCTTCGCGGATTCGCGCGCACGGAGATGGGGGGATCGACGCTCGGCGGCGGGATCATCCTCGACGTCGCGCCGCCGCACCGGCGACGCAGCGATCCATCTCTGCGGTCGGATCTCGAGGAGCTCGTCCGACGGGATCCAGCCACCGACTTGAGTGTACGCATCCGACGCAGCGGCTTCGACGGGTTTACCGCGGACCGCCTGGCTCGGGAGACGGGACTGTCTGCCGGCGAGGTCGCAGCGACCTTGGACGAACTGCGGAAACGGGGGAGCGCGGCGGTCACCAGCGCGGGCACCTGGCTCGATACCCGTGCCCTCGACGATCTCGAACGACGGCTGATCGAGGCGCTCGAGGCCTACCACCGCGCCGAGCCCATCCGTCCCGGCATGCCGCGGGGGGCCCTTCGCGGTCGGCTGCCGGAGAACGTGAAGCGCGACGTCGCCGAGGCGACCATCGACCGATTGGCGGAACGTGGGGTCGTCGTCGTCGGCGGCGACCTGGTCCGGCGCACCGATCACCGCCCGAGACTCGATCCGGAGGATCGGATCGCGACCCAACGTCTGCTCGACGAGGCGACGGCGGCGGGCCTCGAACCGCCCTCCCTTCGCGACTGGGCCCAACGAATCGCCGTGGATGCGACACGCCTGAGGGATCTGTTGGCGCATCTCGAACGCGACGGTCGCCTGGTCCGCGCACCCGGGAATCTCTGGTTCGATCGCCACGCGATCGACGCGTTGCGGGAGAAGGTGATCGCTCACCTTCGGGAGCACGGGGCCCTGGAGACCCCCGCCTACAAGACGCTGATCGGAACCAGCCGGCGCACGGCGGTGCCCCTGATGGAACTCTTCGACGCCGAGCGCCTGACGATACGAAGCGGCGACGTGCGCAAGCTTCGCGCCCCTCGATAGCCCCGATTCAGCATTGCGGTCGGCGGGGAACGCCCCGGATGCGGCGAGGGGCCCCGGTCGTTCCTCAGCAGCGAGTCGGGGCGGCGCGGTTGCGGTAGAGGGATGCGTCCACCACCGCCCGCATGGCCGCCTCGTCGAGGCGGCCATCGAGAAACCAGTTGACCTTGTGCGCCGTCTCGGCCGGGTTTTCGATGGTGACTCTATAGTGGACCTCGATCAGTGTGAAGTTCGATCGTTTCTTGCAGAGCAGGCGCGTGCGCACGATGTCGTTGCGGTAGGCCTCTTTCATGGCCTCGTCCTCCGCGGAGGTATCGGTGGTTCCGACCCGCTGGATCATCTTGTTCTGGCTGGCCAACACCTCGTCGAGATCGCGCCGCACGAAGATGACCCGATAGTCGTTGTCGTCCGGCAGGTCCTTGATGAGAAAGGAGATCACTTTGAGGGCCTTGCCCCGACCTTCTCTGAGGTATGACTTGTCGGTCTCTTTCTCGAGGTCTTTGATGCGCCCGTGCTCGAAGTAGCCGTGGGGGTTGTCGACGTCGGCGACGCGCTCGCGGTCGGTCATGATGGCTATCCCTCCGGCGTCGAGCATCTTCATCAACATCGAAGTGCCCGAGCGCGGCAGGCCACTGACCACGACGATTGGATCGCCTCGGTGGCCGCGGGAGAGTCTGCGTCGAAGCGATGCGAACATCAGAATTCCCGGACCGGGCGCCTATAGGGTCACGCCGAAGAGGTCCTTGAGCGCGAAGCCCGCCAGCATCGACAGGACCATGGCCCAGATGAGGATCCCCAGCTCGCCGTCGGGCAGATAGGCGAGTGGGCGGACATTCATGCCCAGCTCCAGGGACAGCACCGGCGCCCCGGAGGGAATCGCGGCTTCCCCCGGGTAGAGCAGGGCTTCCCAGCTTCGCAATCGCTTCACCGGAACCTTGCGCGGCTCGCCCCCCACCGCCCAACCCTTCTCGAAGATTTCCCCGCCCACGGAGACCTGGAGGACGTGGTCGCCGGGCTGCTCGGCACGCACACGCCAGAACACCTGGCCATCGGCGGTCCGCACCGCCGGAGCATCGAGGGTCACGCCCGGGGGAAGTTTCAGCGAGACGTCCCGGGGAGACACCGACGCCGTCGGAGCCAGCGTCAGGTGAAGCAGCTCCACCGAGCCGGGACGGGAGGGAGCGTAGGCGTAGTGGGCCACCAGCTGGACCATCACCGCCACCATCGGCACCAGCATCACGGCCATCGGAAGCAGGTTGTGCCCGATGTACACGGTGTTCTTCACCAGAATGGCTCCCGTGGATTTGAGAACCTGTGCGATGTCGTTTCGGAACAGCCGAATTTCCAGCAGATGCATGCTGATCTGCTTCTTCACCCGGGCGATCGCTCTCTGGTTGGAAACGTGTTTGTAGACCTGGAGTGCCGCAACCCCCATGACCGCCGGCCAGAGCACGAGGTCGAACAGAGCAAAATCGTGCCCGAAGGGGGCCAGCAGGAAATCGAAGATCGCGCCGGCGACATCGTTGTAGGTCTGCATCGCGTCTCTCAGGAGATGTATCCCAGGCCCTTGAGCTTGTCGCGAATGTCGTCGTCGGATCCGGCGTCCTCGAAGTGCAACATTTCCTTTTCGAGAACGTGAGTGACGAACTCCTCCGGTGTCGCGTATCCGGCGACATCGGCGACCTTGCGTAGGCGATCGAAGAGATCGCGCTCGATCTTTACCTTGACGTTCTTACTTCCCAGCATGGGCTTGTCTCCTCGGTTCTCAAAGAATCGGCTCACCGATCATGCCAGGGAGCGGTTCGATGTCATAGTGGGAAAGAAGCGTGGCGGTCAGGTCAGTGAGATCGTGGCCATCACTCGAAAGCTTTCGGTTCACCAGAAGAACCCCGGGCACGACCTCGGCCGCCATCAGGTGGCTCCCGGACCATCGCGAAGTGTTGTCTTCGAGGACCCTCTCGGTGATCTCACCGAGGGTGGACTGATCCGAACAGCCGTACCCGACGTTGTAGCCGACCAGCAGGTCGGGGCCTTCGCCGATGCGCGGTCCGGAATAGATCTCGGCGCTGCGGTCCACCCGCAACACCACGCCCTCGCCGCGGTCGGGATCGGTGAACGTCTCCAGTCCCCGGGCGATCTCGCTCATCAAGGCGTCGGCGTCGGCGGGATCGACGATCCCCTGGGCCTCCCGGCCGGCAAGATTGAGGTAGAGACCGTTGAATCCGATGCCATAGGCCCGGGTCTGAGTCCAATCGACGTCGTCACCGAAGGTGTAGCCGGTGGTCTTGCCGGGCTTCATCACCAGATAGCCGTTCTCGCGAAGCCAGGCGTTCAGGTGGACGTCTCGGGAAAACGGCTGAAATCCATGGTCGCTCATCACGATCAGCAGCGTGCCGGGAGGCAAGCGTCTCCGCACTTCTCCCAGGGCGGCGTCGACGTCCCGGTAGAGGTTCTCGATGTCGCGAGTATGCCCCGGGGAAATCGCCGCGTCGTAGGCCGGATGATCTGGAGCGTTCGGGTACTTGGGATCCTTGTGCCGCCACAACATGTGGCTCTGAAGATCGATATCCGAGAAGTACATGAACGTCGCATCACCGGGTTCGAAACGGGTGAGGGCCAGATCGAGCAGGCGCCGGGTATCTTCCTGCACCAGTGCTACCTGCTTCAAGTAATCGTCCTCGTCAAACACGCCGTCCTTGAGCGCTTCCTGTTCCTCGGGCATGCCCTGGGTGTAGAAGAAGCCCACTTCGGCAAACAGATCCTCGACGAAATCGTCGGGGCTGGTGACCGGCGTGTGGGGTTTGGCGGCGGATATGTTGACCGGCGAGACGTAGAGCTGAAACTGTGGGCGAAGCTGTTTGGCGTAGAACCGCACCGCGCCGCTCACGGGCATGATTCCCATGGGCAGCAGGTCGAAGGTCACTTCGACCCAGTCGGACCACTCCCCCTGGCGGATCAGCACCCGTTGTCCAGCGATTTCGACGACCGACACCGCGGCCACAGGGTCGATATGCACCGTGAGGCCGATGGTCAGGTAATCGCCCTCTCGCGGCACCTGGCCGGGCTCGAGATGAAACAGATCCGGCGGGCCACGGAGAATCGAAGTCACGGTGTCAGGAGTTCCGTCGAGGTCGAGGTCGTGAACGGTCACGAACTGGATATCGCCCTTGGGATCATCCTTTTCCACCGCGGCGTCCGTGTAGAGCGTATAGGTTCCGAAGCCGCCGCGAAGATCGCTTGTGCCCATCCCGTCCAGCACCTTGGCCTTGGATTCCGGGGTGGGGAAATTTCCGGGGATTCGATACACCTCGACGTCGACTCCGCCCGCGATCAACGCATCCCACCAGGGCGTTCCGCCCCGGTTGTTCTCCGGATCGGATCCCGAGAGGGGGAACACGTACCCGAACAGATGGAGCGCGCTGCCTGCCTTTTCCGGTGCTCGGGTGGCCGACGACACCGGCGCATAGGTTGCCGGGTCGCGGTGCATGAAGTCGAAGATCCCGTGGCCGCCGGGATTCATGCCGGTGACGAAGTTGGACCAGGCCACGGGACTCTGGGGCGGGTCGGAGGTGGCGAGGCTCTGATAGCTGCCCTCCCGGGCCAGCCCCTGGAAATTCGGCATCTTGCCCGTGTCGATCAGCCGCGAGAGAATCACCGGGTCCATTCCATCGACGCCCATGATGAAGACCCCGGGATTTTCGGGAGAATGCGCGTCGGGCGAATCCGAATCGGACGACGAGCTGACGAAAAGGGTGGCGCAAGCGATCGCGGCGACCTTCCCAATCCCCATCGCCCTAAAGATCCGCGTCCCGGGTGACCTCACGATTGCCCGCTCGCTCTGCGCTCCACCGGGGGAAAGATCAGGGCACCGGGGGCAGCACCGCTCTGCTCGAGTGTGGTGGGGTCCAGCATCCCCCGCACGGTGGCATCCGCGGGCTCCTCGGGCAGGATCATCCGGCCCTGCATATACCGGGGGATCTCCTGTCCGAAGAGCCTCATCACGCTGGCGGGGATGTCGATCAGGCGCGGCTTCTCCTCGCTGGCAGCCCGGTTGCAGAAGAAGACCCCGGGGACGATGCTGGGGTCGACACAGTGGTCTCCGGACCAACTCCTCGTGTTGTCGGTGATGACCTCTTCCGTCACCTGCCCCGTCGCACATTCCCAGCTGTTGCGGTAGCCGCCCTCCCAGCCCACCAGCAGGTCGGGGGCATCAAAGCGGTAGGGTCCCCGGAAGAACTGCTGCGAGATTGCGACCCGCCGCACGCAGCCCTTGCCGGTGGCGGGATCGATCATCTGCTCCAGCTTCTGAGCCAGCTCCTGAACCAGCTGGCGATACTCGGCGCCCTCGGCCACGATGCCCGACTTCTCTCGCCCCTTGCGGTTGATGAAGATACCCGTCAACCCCAGTGCAAAGGCCCGGGTCCGGGACCAGTCGATGCCATCGAAGTACTCCCCGCTGGTCCGCCGGTTCTCGTCCTTGAGGAACAGATAGCCGTTGTCACGGAGCCAGCTGTTGATGTTGACGCCGCGTCTGAAGTTGGTAAATCCGTGGTCACTGATCACCATGAAAACGGTGTTCGGATCCTCGATCAGATTCCACACCTTGCCCACCAGAGCGTCGACCCTTTCGTATACTTGGCCGATGGCATCCTTCCACTCTTCGGTGTCTTTTCCGGCGTTGGCGGGGTGGGTCGGGTCGAGATACCGGTAGAACATGTGCTGGATGCGATCGGTGGTGTCGAAGACCGTGGTGACGAGCCCGCTCTTCGACTGTTTGACGGCGTCGAGAAACATTCTCTCCCGCTCTTCGTAGATCGACATGGCTTGATCGAAAAAAATCTTCTCGTCGATGACCCGATTGTTGAGAGACCAGGTGTCCTCGGCGAGACCCAGGGTCGCAAACTTCCCCTGCTTCTTGGCGAGGTAGATGGCATAGACCTCGGGGTGCGAGATCGGCATGGCCGGATTCTCGGGGTCGATGTGGATCGGCGTCATGTAGAGGTTGACGTGAGGGCTGACGGAGATCAGATAGAACTTGGCGATCCCGCTGACCCGGATTCCCAGCCCCGCTTTGAAGCGAAGCTCGATCCAGTCCGAGTATTCGCCGATCTTCAGGGAGACCGCCTCGGCCCCGTCGATCTCCAGGCGCGCTGAGCCCCCGTCTTCTGCGATCGTCAGGGTGAATGGGAGCGTCATGCGGCCGCCGGAGGCCAGCACAGTGTGGTCGGGTCCTACCAGACGGGAGCGGATGACTCGCCCTTTGCGCCGCAGCACGGTTTGCTCCCCGCCGATGAACTTGGCCTTGCCAGCTTCCGACTCGGTACTGAAGAATGAGAAGGTGCCCTGGCTGCCGCGCAGATCGGGAACGCACATGCCGCTCAGAAGAAGCCCGTTCTTGAAGGGAACCGGCGGGAAGGTGATGGGAACCCGCTGGATCACGGAGAAGATGTGCTTATCGCCCAGGAGCTTCCAGAAATGCTGGCTCTTCTGAAGCAGCTTCATCCGCGGTTTCTCGAGGGGAACCAGGTAGCGACCGATGTTGAGGACCTTCTTGGCACTGCCAAGGTGAGTCGAGCTGAGCATCGGGCCGTAGGTGCAGGGGTCTCGAGTCAAAAAATCATAGATACCGTGGTGACTGGCATCGGTACCGGTGGCGAAGGTCGACCATGCCACCGGAGACATCGAGGGAAGGCTGGTGTCCAGGGGACGGAACACCCCGCGCTCAGCGAGCTTCTGGAAGTTGGGCAGGCGGCCCTCCCGGATGAACTTGGTCGTCAGGCCCGGATCCATCCCGTCCAGGCCGAGGATCACCACCCGCTTAGTCAACGCGTTCTTGTAGGGATTGCCCACTCTGATCAGTCGAACCACCAGCCGAATCGGCCAGGTCGCAAGGATGGCGAAGGCAAGCGCGAAGGTGACCAACAAGACCAGCATCGATCCGCCCAGGGCGAATCCCGCGCCGGGGCCGATATAGCCATGGGCGTTCCCGGCCCCGAACACGAACACACCGAATGCGACCCCCAGGGTCCGTGCGGCGGCGGCCGGCCGGATTTCGAGAGCTTTCATCGTCTTGCTGGGTTCTCCGAGCGCAATGGGTTCACGGAGGGTACAAAGGAAGTCGGACGCTTGGCGCCTGGCTTGGATCTTTGGATGCTCGCCTCGCCCGCTAGAATAGAACACCGGCCGCTTCAGGGGTTTCCAAATCGTTCGGATCGCGAGCGGGCCGACGCAGCGGGCGAAGGGTTGGGAGCAGATTCATGAAACTGGTGGGCGCACTCGCACTTATCGCGGCTTTGTGCGGCTGCGAGAAGGCCGCCCATGAACACCTCGCGGAGGCTCGGCAAGCGCTCGCCGAGACCCGCTACGCGGACGCCCTGTCCGCCTCCGAGGCGGGGCACCGCGGCAACCCCACGGCCACGGTCTCATGGGGACTCGATCTCGTGAAGCTCGAGGCCCACGCCCGGGCCGGAAACGGATCGGAAGCCAAGCAGCAGATCGAGAGGCTCGACCGCCTCTACCCCGACCGCGTCCCCGCCACCGAGTACACCGCCACCGCTTACCAGCTTCAGTCGGCGGGCCAAGGCGTCGCAGCCATCGAGGTGCTCGACCTGGGCGCCAAGCGCCACCCCTATGACGGCCTGATCCAGGGGATGATCGCGCGGTTCGG
>JACZXC010000119.1 GCA_022571825.1 Myxococcales bacterium
TGGCGCAAGATGGCGGCGACATTGTTTTTGCGGGCTTTCGAGATGGTGTCGTCGAGCTCTACCTGCACGGCTCATGCAGCGGCTGTCCGAGCGCGTCGGCGACCCTCAAGCTCGGAATCGAGAGCCTCCTTCGGGAGGCCATTCCAGAGGTCCGAGAGGTCGTCGCCCTGTAGCGGGCTCGGCGCGATTCGCGCAACGACGGTCGGAAGCCCACCCCCCCAGAACGAATATCGACGTGTCGCCTCGAGAGTGGCCGAGGCGGCGCCGGCGAGGAGGCCCGCGCTGGGGTGCGTGAAAGGGGAGGGTTCGAGGGGCGATGGCAGTGGGCATCTGGCGACAGCCGGTGGCGCCGGGCCCAGCGCTTCCGCCGCCAGCAGCTGACTTCCCGCGGTCGGGCGACACTGGCACTTCTGAGTGGCTTCGCCACGGCTCTCGCGATCATCGCCGGGTTGGGAGACGTGGGGGTCGCGCCGCAGGATGCGGAGCGCCTGCCGGCGGTCTTTACCGCTGCGCCGCAGGTGAGACCGGCACCGCCGCCGCCGCCCGAGGTGCTCGCGCGCCTTCCGGCCGGCCGGCGAGCACTCGACCTTCCAGCCGCGGCGCCTCCCGGGTTCGATTCCGCGCCGTCACCCGACACCCTCGAAGGGGGTCGGCTCTACGAATGGGTCTCGGTCTCGAAACGCAATTCGCGGGTGATCGGGCCGCTGCGAATCGAATACACCCTCGACGCGGATCTCACCCGCATCGTGTTCGGGATTCTGAAACGGGCCCGTGTCGAGTTCGGCCATGTGATCCTTCTCGATCCGACCACCGGACGCGTTCTCACCTACGCGTCGACGGACGTCGTCCGGTTCTCGGGTACCGAGGCCTACCCCGCTGCGTCGTTGGTCAAGATCATTACCGCTGCAGCCGCTCTCGGCAGCGACCCAGCCCTCGCCCGGCTCCCCTGCCGGTACCGGGGAAGTCCGTATCGCCTGACCCGTTCGAGAATCGATCCGCCCCGCACCGGCAAGATTGCTTCGCTTCGCCAGGCCCTGGCGACTTCGAACAACCAGTGCTTCGCGCAGCTCGCGGTTCACGCGGTCGGGAAAGTGCCCCTCCGGGAAGCGATCGCGAGCTTTGGCTGGCTTTCATCGCCCGCCCCGGCCCACGCCGCGGGGACGATCGAAATGGGTCAAGATCGTTACGACCTGGCGAGAGTTGGCTGCGGCCTGGCGGGCTGCCGGATCACACCGCTGCATGCCGCTCAGCTCGCCGCCACACTGGTCCGCGGGGAATTGATCTCGCCGCGCTGGATCGAGCGAATCTTCGATGCGCGGGGTCGCGAGCTGCCCCTTCCCGCGCTGAGGGCCCCCCGACGGGTGCTGACACCGGAGATCGCGTCCGAGCTGCGGATGATGCTGGTCGAGACGACCCAACGGGGTACAGCTCGCAGTGCGTTCCACCGGGCCAATGGCCAGCCGCTGCTGGGCAGCGTGCAAGTGGCGGGCAAGACGGGCAGCCTGTCGGGGTCCGACCCCGACGGACGCTACGAATGGTTCATTGGAGTCGCTCCGGCCGACGCACCGCGAATTGCGGTGGCGGTCCTGCTGCTCCAAGGCCACGTCTGGTGGCGCAATGCGGCGCAGATCGCCGCCGAGGTGCTGCGGGTCGTCTTCTGTCCCGCTGGAGTGTGCAAGGCGGAGAGCGTCGAGCGCTGGACCCACCCGGGGGTCCACTTGCCGGTGGAGACGGGGGCGGCGGGCTAGGCTAGAGCCCCGATGCGGCATTGCGTACGGCGGGGAGCGCCCCCCTCGCCGGATCCAGGGCCCCTTTCCCATTTCGGATCAGGGCGAAGGGCGGGCCCCTGCAAGGCGAGCCAGCGCGAGGCTCGGCTCGGCTAGCCCCGATCCAAAATCAGCGCCTCAGCTGGGCCATGCGCGAGAAGAGTTCGACGATCGGCGTTCGCGCGTCACTTCCGTTGAACTCCCGGTAGAGCGTGTCGACGTTGACCGCGATTCGCTCGGCGTCGCCCCACGCCGAGTAGTCGCCGAGTGCGATGTCATGGGTTGCCTCGGTGACACTCAGGCCGGCGTCGAAGCGCTGCCTCGCCTGATCGCGAATGTATAGGAGATAATCGCGCACGCCGCGTGCACCGTGCCTATCGGTGATCGGCCCGTGTCCGGGAACGACGACGTCGACGTCGAGGCCTTCGATTCGCTCGCAGGCGCGGATCCAGTTGTCGATCGGACCCTCCCACATGATGGGTGTCCCATCGATGAAGAGAATGTCTCCTGTAAAGACCACCCGATCGGCGGTCGAGATCACGAGCACGTCGCCCCGGGTGTGCGCGGGTCCCACCTCGACCAGGTGGACGGCTTTGTCACCGACCTTCAGGGTCAGCTCGCCTTCGAAGGTGCGCGTCGGCTCGACGGTCTGGATGCCCCGAAACTCGAAGCTGCCGAAGATGCGCTGGAGGAAACGCCCCGCGTCTCCGAGCTCCGATGCGTTCTCCAGCAGATCCGCAAGCATCGACGGGGGAACCTGGTTCATCTCCGCGGCACTGGCCCGGGAGGCGACGATCTCTGCGCCCTCGACCAGGACATTCCCGTAGCAGTGGTCTCCGTTGGCGTGGGTGTTGACCAAGGTGCCGATCCGCTCCGCCGCGGGAGTCGCGTCGCGCATCGCCGCGAGCATGGCGCGGGTCAGCTCAAGATCGAAGAGCGTGTCGACCAGAAGTGAGGCGCCTGCATCGGCGATCAGCCCGGCGTTGCTCCAGCCCCAGGATCCGTCGGGCTGGAGGTAGGCGAAACAGCCCTCGCCGATAGAGTGGAGGCCCCTCGCGTACTTCCATTCTCGCGCGGACCCCACGTCGGGTGCTCCTCGGGAGGAGCCTACCACGCGCGGCGGTCGCGCCGGCGGCTCCGATCACGCACCCTAGAGCGAGGAGAGACGCGTTGGCCATGGGAATTCGCTTGACCGTCGTGGGAATGATGGCACCCTGGGCGCGAGCCGCCGTCGGGATCGGCTTCCTGCTGGTCGCCGCAGCGGTGCCGGCCGCCGACGGGGCGGACCGACCGTCGGCGATCGAGCTCGGCAAGATCCCCGAGGCGCTTCCCGGCGCCCCCCCCCTTCCCCTCGAGCTCCGTCGGAAGCTGGCGGCAGCGCTGGCCCGCCGGGGGGCCGATTACGAGCCACGCACCCGGAACCGGCGCTCCGACGGATCCCCGGAGTACACCAATCGCCTGTTCCTGGAATCGAGCCCCTATCTTCAGCAGCACGCCCACAACCCGGTGAACTGGTACGCCTGGGGTGACGGGGCCTTCGAGACGGCAAAGCGGCTGGACCGCCCGGTCCTGGTCAGCATCGGCTACTCCACCTGCCACTGGTGCCACGTCATGGAGGACGAGTCCTTCGACCGTCCCGAGACCGCGAAGTACCTGAACGAGCACTTCATCGCCATCAAGGTCGATCGAGAGGTGCGGCCGGATCTGGACGCCGTCTATATGGCCGCCCTCCACGCGATGAATCAGCAGGGTGGCTGGCCGTTGAACGTCTGGGTCACGCCAGACCGCGACCCGTTCTTCGGGGGCACCTACTTTCCGCCGAAAGACCGACCGGGGCGGCGGGGGTTTCCCGAGGTGCTGCGGACGGTTGCCGATGCCTACCAACGCGATCGCGAGAGAATCAACGCAGGCGCGCAGCAGGTCGCGGCAAGCATCCGGGCGGCGCTCGAAGGTTCCCGGATCGGTGCCAGCTGGGTCCCCGAACCGGGCGCCCTCGAACGCGCCCGATCCGCCTTCGTGCCGAGAATCGACAGGACCTGGGGTGGCATCGGCTCACGCCAGAAATTTCCGTCTACCACCCCGATCCGCTTCCTGCTCCGGTATCACCGCCGAACCGGAGACGAGGAGGCCCTGCGCCTGGCGTTGCTCACCCTGGAGAAAATGGCGGCGGGCGGCATGCACGACCACGTGGGCGGGGGATTTCACCGCTACTCCACCGACCGCCGCTGGCTGATCCCCCATTTCGAGAAGATGCTCTACGACAACGCCCTGCTCGCCATCGCGTATCTAGAGGCGTGGCAGGCGACGGGACGCGAGGACTTCGCGCGGACGACCCGCCGGATTCTTCGCTACGTGGGCCGGGAGATGACGGCGCCCGACAAGGGCTTCTACTCGGCCACCGACGCGGACAGCCCGAACGACCGCGGCGAGCCGGAGGAGGGCTGGTTCTTCACCTGGACCCCCGCCGAGATCGAGGCGGCTCTGGGCCCGAAGGGGGCACGCCTGGTGCAAGCCTTCTACGGCGTCACGCGAAGCGGGAACCACGAGGGGCGGAACGTTCTTCACACCTGGCGTTCCGCCGAGCAGGTCGCCCGCGAGCTCGATATGACGCCCGCTGTGTTCGCGGCAGCCCGGGACCAGGCCCTCGACCGGCTCTACGCGGTGCGGCGGAAGCGCGCACACCCCTTGCGGGACGAGAAGATCCTGGCCGCCTGGAATGGCTTGATGATCTCGGCCTTCGCTCGAGCGGGCTTCGCCCTGGGCGATCCAGACTACGTGATGGCGGCGGCCCGGGCGGCGGACTTCGTGCTCGACCACATGCGGAAGGGCGATCGGCTGTTGCGGGTCTACAGGAACGGCCGTCCGGACGGGCCGGCGTTCCTCGAGGACTACGCCTTCATGATCGCCGGCCTGCTCGACCTTCACGAGGCGTCGCCCGATCCGCGCTGGCTGCGAGCGGCCCTCGCGCTCCAGAAGACACTCGACCGCCACTACGAGGACCCGGAGGGCGGTGGCTATTTCAGGACCGCCGACGATCACGAGCGCCTGATCGTCCGTGAAAAGCCGGGCCGGGACGGCGCCATCCCGTCGGGCAACTCCGTCCAGGCGCTGAATCTGCTGCGACTGTCGGAATTGACCAGCGACGACCGCCACGCGGAGAGGGCGCTGCTGTTGTTCTCCTCCTTCCGCGACGAGTTCGGGGGGGCGTCGACGTCACTTCCCGAGATGTTGTTGGCGCTGGAGTATCATCTCGACGAGGCCTTGGAGATCGTGGTGGTGGGCCCCGCGTCGGGTGGAAGCGTGGAGGGAATGCTGGCGCCTCTGCGCATCGCCTTCGTTCCGAACCGGGTGCTCACGGTCGTGACCGAGGGCGAGGATCTCGAAGCCCTGGTCCCCCTGGTGCCCCTGATCTCGGGAAAGGTTGCGCGCAGAGGGCAGACCACCGCCTACGTCTGTGCGAATCGAGTCTGCGCCTTCCCGACGTCCGACCCGGCGAAGTTCGATGAACAGATCCGCCGGGTCAGTTTCATCGAGTAGGTTTCAGCCGGGGATGGCGCATTGCGCACGGTCGAGAAGGCGCGGCGAGGGGGCTTCGGCTAGGAGGTCTTGAAGCGGCCGATCTCCTGGTCGAGCTGGCGCGAGCGCTCCAGGAGTCTCGCGACCATCTCGTTGATGGCTTCGGTGCGGCCCGTCGTCTCGTCCATCACCTCGCGAAACACGCGCAGGGCCTGATGGATCGTCTCGCAGCTCTTGTTCTGCGCCTGGGTGGCCCCGGCGATCTGGCTCAGCTGCTCTGCGACGCTGTTCACCGCGTTGGTGATTAGGCTGCTTTCCTGTCGCTGTTCGCTGGTAGAGCGCCGGACCTTCTCTCCGAGCTCGCGGATGTTCTGGACCGCGTTGGCGATTTCCATGTTGGCGCGATTCTGATCCCGCGTCGATCGATTGATCGTCTCCACGATCTGCTTGACGTCGTTCATGGCGCCCTCCACGCGCTCGAGGTCGCCCCGCTGGTTCGTGGTGGCGTCGGCGATCTCGCGAACCCGGGCTGTGGAGAGCTCAGATTTTTCGATGATCTTTGCGAGCACCATTCCGGCGACGTTCGACCGCTGAACGCCCGTGTCGACCTTCGCCGAGCCCTCATCGACCGCGATCACCGCTGCCGCCGTGTCATCTTGGATCCCGCGGATGAGCTGCGCGATCTCTTGTGTCGAGCGGCGTGTGCGGTTCGCAAGGCTCTTGACCTGATCCGCGACCACCGAGAAGGGCTTTCCGTGTTCTCCGGCCTGGGCCGCGATGATGGAAGCGTTGAGCGACAGCAGGCTCGTCTGCTCGTCGCCGGATTGCGCCCTGGCGACACCGTTGACGTGGTGGGCTGGAGAAACGGACGTCGCTTCACGGCGACCATGCTGGCCGGCGAACGTCCGCGCGAACGTTAAGGATCGCTCGTCAGGACGAGCTCCTACAATGGTTTATGATTCTTTGGAGTATCAAATATGACAAACAGAACTCTTGCATCGCCCGGGCTGCTTGAACGGCTAGCTGCTGGACCCGTAATTTGCGCCGAGGGGTACCTGTTCGAGCTCGAGCGTCGTGGCTACATCCAGGCCGGCGCATTCGTTCCCGAGGTTGTGCTCGAGCATCCTGAGAAAGTCTACGAACTGCACCGGGAATTCGTGCATGCCGGGTCAGATGTGGTCGAAGCATTTACCTACTACGGACATCGTGAAAAGTTGCGCGTGATCGGCAAGGAGGAACTTCTGGAGCCGCTGAATCGCAATGCATTGAGCATCGCTGCGGAAGTCGCCGACGAGAGTGGCACACTGCTGGCCGGTAACATCTGCAACACGAACATCTGGGTTCCTGAGGACAAGGATACTCACGCGGCGGCCCGTGCCATGTTCGAAGAACAGGTTGGCTGGGCGGTGGACGCCGGCGCAGACATGATCATCGGCGAGACTTTCTGTTGGACCGACGAGGCGCTCGTTGCGCTCGACGTCATCCAGGCAAGCGGTAAACCATCGGTCATCATGTTTGCGCTAGATGCAGACGGTCTGCATGACGGGGCCGACGGTGTGACCGCGTGTAAACGACTTGCCGATGCCGGCGCCGATGTCGTGGGACTCAACTGCTCCAGAGGGCCGGCAACGATGCTGCCGGTGGTGCGGGACATTCGCGCTGCGGTCGACTGTCATGTCGCCGCATTGCCCGTTCCGTATCGAACGACGCCGGAGCACGAGACGTTCCAGTTGCTGGAAGACACGAGCTGCAGCTGCACCCCCGCTACGGGCTCGTTCCCAACGGCGCTCGATCCCTTCGTCTGCAACCGTTACGAGATGGGCGAGTTTGCGAAGGAAATGTTCTCAGCCGGCGTTAACTACCTCGGCATCTGTTGCGGTGCGGGACCGCATCACATCCGGTCGATGGCGGAGGCGCTCGGACGGCGACCGCCCGCCAGCCGCTATTCTCCCGATATGTCGAAGCATGCATATCAGGGCACGGACGACAATATCCCTGACTACTACAAGAAACTCGGTGAGATGTACGAGTAGCCCGGCGTACGTCGCGATTTCGATATATCATCGAGAAAATAACCAGCACCGCATCGAACGGTGCGTACCACAAGCGGGGGAAACGTGGTTACCGCAGATCCATTTGCCATGAAAACAGAACGCCACGATCCTTCCCATCTGAGGACTCACTGACAAAACTGACAGAACCTGCTTGTAATAACTCAGCCACGACCGGGAAAACAGTGTCCGATGAGATCGAATTTGACCGCCGGCTTTTCCCGAAAGCGGTCATTCAATCCGCTATGAAAACGATGTTATGAACGGCAGCAAACGGCCACAAGCGGTCATTAAGAAAACCCCGCCACGATGGGCAACTCCACAATTGCTAGCCCATCTCGCCTCATACAACTGTCTCGGTTAGGGTTTGGTTCCGATAAGGGCGACAACGTTGTCGGGTTGGAGGCGTACTCGGATGGTTAGTGGGTCATCCACGCTGATGCCAAGGGCGGTAATGGTGTCTACGGCCACGATCAACTTCGTATAGAAGTCGGCACCGCCTAAGCCATCGGGATGAGGGCCGAAATCACAACTTGAGTTGAACCTCATCAGTGCCTGATCGTTGATGGAAAACTCGTAGTACCGAGTAGCCTCAAGTACCTGCTCAGCAATACTGAATGCAGTCCCTCGGCACCGGAGGTTCCTTGCGTGAATATCGAACTCGTGACCTCGCTGCTCCCCCAGGGCCTCGGGTTGATTGCCAAAGATCAGCACCCTGCCGGTAGCACTCGACCTGGTTGTCCACCCTGCCGCG
>JACZXC010000120.1 GCA_022571825.1 Myxococcales bacterium
TCCGTAGACCTCTCCAAGTTAAGCCTGGAGCTTTCACCACCGACGGACCCAGCACGTGAGCAAAGTCCTCGTTGAATCGAGGGATGCTCCCATCGCGCATTTCTTTCTGAAAATCCTCTCTCAACCTTGGGGTTGATGGGTGCTCATAATCATCGACCTGTCTCTCGTAGATCTCTTTCAGGGCTTTCACATTCGAGATTAGCTGAAGGCATTTCTCAAGCACGTCCGAATCGAGTTCTTCTTTTCCGGAGTCGACTTTGAGTGCCTCTAGAGACGGGCTTAACTTTCTCACGATTCGATTGAGAGATTCGATGTCTGAACTCGTTGGCTCCGGAAGCTCTGATTCGAAATCTGGTGGAGCAATCGTTTCGAGATGCTTCAGAAGCCCCTCGATCCGGTCCTGGTTCAGCAATGCTTCCGCATAAGCCTCATACCTCCTACCTAGCTTTACGAAATCTTGAAAGATAATTGGCTGATTGAACGCCGTGACGAGACGAACATTCGAATCTTTGCCGTCTTTCTTCTTGTCGTGACCGATTGGCTCTATGATCATCCGACCGTCGGTGGATTGTTGATCGATTACCCTGTTCAAACTCCCTTGCGTCTCCGGACTCATTAGTCCGATTTCATCCAGGAAGAGCGTGCCTCCGTCCGCGGCGACGAACAGGCCTGGGCGGACCCGATCGGCGCCGGTGAAGGCGCCCTTGGAATGCCCGAAGAGCTCGCTTTCCAGGAGGTTCTCGGGAATCGCACCGCAGTTGATGCCGACGAACTCCTGGTTTCGACGCGGGGACTGGGCGTGGATGGCGCGGGCCAGCACCTCTTTGCCGGTACCGCTTTCGCCGGTGAGCAGGATGGTGGTCTTGAAGGCCGCCGCCCGCTCCAAGACTTCGAGCAGCTCGATCATCACGGCGGAGGCGGCAACGATCGGTCGATCTCCGACCGCCCTTTGAACGTCGCGGCGCAGTAGCTGGTTGCTCCGCCGCAGGCGCTCGCGCTCCCGGGCCTTGCGAAGGACCAAGAGCAGCTCGGCGGGCTGGAAGGGTTTTGCCAGATAGTCGTAGGCGCCGCGCTGCATCGCCTCGATCGCGAGATCCGCGCTTCCGTAGGCCGACATCAGGATGATCGTGGTTCCGGGCAATCGCTGGGCCAGCTGGGGCAGTAGTTCCAGCCCGTCGATTCCCGGCATGCGCAGGTCACAGAGGACGGCGTCGAAGGCCGAATCTTCCGCGAGGCGCAGGGCCTCCAGGCCCTCGGCCGCGCCCACTGCTTCGTAGCCTTCCGCCGAGAGCACGAACTGGAGGCTCTCCCGCAGGGATTCGTCGTCGTCGATGATCAGGATCCGGCCGGTCATGGCGTGTGGAGTCCTATCGGACGATTCCAGGAGCGTCGTGAGGCCTGCCCTCACCTCGGGATTTGAAACCGGGGTTCCAGCGGGGCGCCGGTGGCCGAGCCGGACCCGCGACTGCAGCGGGCGGACCCCGGCGACCTCAAGTCCCCATAACCGCCCTCCGATACTGACGAAGGCTGTGCTGTGGGCCTCGGGATCGACCGGGGGCGGCCTGCCGAAGAGGGGAATCCGTGCCGAGCAACAACGTCCAGAAGTTCCGCGAGGCGCTGATGATGAGCAAGGTGGAACTCGCCCGGAAGGCGGGCATCTCCACGCTCACGATCGACCGAGTCGAGGCGGGACGACCGTGTCGGCTCGACACGAAGCGAAAGATCCTGCTCGCGCTGAGCCTCAGGATCACCGACAAGGATCAGGTATTCGGGAGCGTCGCCCGCACCGCGCATGCGGAGCGCGCCCCGAACGATCTCCCGGATTTCTAGAACGGTTCGGAGGCAGCGAGAACTCGATGGCCTTGTTTTCCAGCTTTGGATCGAAATCGATCGTCGGGCTCGATATCGGTTCGTCGACGGTCAAGGCAGTCGAGTTGTCGCAGAAGGGCAAGGGCCGCGATTTCGAACTGACCCACGTGGGTGTGGCGCCGCTGGCCCACGAGGCCATCGTCCAGGGCGCGTTCCTGAATTCGAGTGCCATCGTGGATGCGATTCGAGAGGCGATTGACAACGCCAAGATCAAGACGAAGAACGCGGCTGCCGCGGTCTGCGGCCACTCCGTCATCGTGAAGAAGGTCAGCCTTCCCGTCATGAGCCGCGAAGAACTCGATGATCAGATTCGGTGGGAAGCGGAGCAATACATCCCCTTCGATGTAAACGAGGTCAATCTGGATTTCCAGATCCTCGAGACGAGCGAGGGAGACGGTCAGATGGACGTGCTCCTGGTCGCGGCGAAAAAAGATCTGATCGACGACTACGTGCAGGTCATGTCTGAAGCCGGCCTGGTCCCCGCGGTCATCGATGTTGCGGCATTCGCCGTGGAGAACGCCTTCGAGGCAAACTACGACGTAAAGCCCGAGGAGGTCGTGGCCCTGGTCAATATCGGGGCGCAGGTGGTGAACATCAATATCCTGTGTGAAGGCACTCCCGCGTTTACCCGCGACATTACCACAGCGGGAAACCAGTACACCGAAGAGATTCAGAAGACGCTGTCGATCAGCTTCGAAGAGGCCGAGCGCATCAAACTGGGCGGAAAGAAATCTGAGGACAGCCAGGAGGTGGTTCCCCAGGAAGTTGAGAAGGCGATGCAGTCGGTCTCGGAGAACGTGATCGGGGAGATCAGTCGCTCCCTGGAATTCTTCTCGGCCACGAGCGCCGACAGTCGCATCTCCCGCGTCCTTTTCTCCGGCGGGGGCGCCAATGTGGCGGGATTCCAGGCAGCTTTCCAGGAGCGGACCAGCCTCGATTCCACAACCCTGAATCCCCTGCAACGCATGATCCCCAATAGCAAGTTCGACCCCGATTTCCTGGACGATCTCGCTCCGTCTCTGGGCGTGAGTGTCGGACTGGCATTGCGACGGACGGGGGTCTCATGATCAAAATCAACCTGCTTCCGGTCCGCGAAGCCAGGCGCCGGGAGAACGTCCGCGAGCTACTGATCCAGATGCTCCTGGTCGCGCTGATCAGCGGGGGCGCCCTGGGATTGGTCCACTCGCGACTGACGGAACATCTCGGCCGCGCGAGCGCTCGGGTCGTAGAGATGGAGCGGGACATCGAAGAGTTCAAGCCCCACCTCAAGCAGGTGGCCGCTTTCCGGAGTCGGAAGACCAAGCTGGAGCAGAAGATCAAGGTGATCAACGGCCTGGATCGCGCGCGCACCGGGCCGGTCCGGATGTTCAACGAACTGGCGATTCGAACGCCCGAGCGCCTCTGGCTCACCTCCCTCGAGACCCGTGGGACAAACATCATTTTCAAGGGTGAGAGCCTGGACAACGAAATCGTGGCCCAGTTCCTGCGGGCGCTGAACGAGTCCGCGTACTTCGACAACGTGGATCTCGACAGCACCGAGATGGGGAAGAAGAAGAAGGGCATCAAGCTCGTATCGTTCCATATCCATGCCACTACAGTGACTCCCGAGGAAGCGTCGGCTGGCGGGGCGGGATAGCCGGGAGACGACTGATGGACATCAACTCCGAAGTCCAGGCCAAACTCGAACTGGTTGCCAAGCTTCCGCGCGCGGCGCGCATGGGGATTCTGGCCGGAATCGTGGGGATCCTCTGCGGCTCTTACTACTTCCTGGTCTATGCCACCGGCCACGAGGATCTTCAGCGGATGCGGGCCCGTGAGCTCGAGCTCCAGCGAAAGCTGAGCGAGGTGCGGTCGGTTGCGTCGAACATCGACGCCTTCGCAGAAGAGATCGCGAATCTTGAGACAAAGCTCGAGCGGATCCTGCGACAATTACCCAACAAGAAGCAGCTCGAGGTCTTGCTCACCGATATCAGCAACCTGGGAAAGACCGCCGGAATCGAGATCAAGTCGTTTCGGAGGCAGGAGGAGGTCGTTCACGACTTCTACGCCGAGGTGCCGATCGCCCTCGAGATCGAGGGCAGTTTCCACGATCTGGCGAGATTCTTCGACATGATCTCGCGGCTTCCGCGAATCGTCAACATGGGCTCGCTGAAGATCGTAGTGGGCCGCGAGACCCTGGATGGGACGCGTCTGCGGATCTCGGGCACAGCCACGACGTTCCGGTTCATCGAGGGAAGCCGTGCATAGATCGGGAGGCGTGACGATCGCCGCCGCCATGGCGATGGCGGTCGCGATGCTGGCGGTGACCGGATGCGGCGACGACTCGGAGTCCGGGCCGGCGACTGCCGAATTCAGTGAGCGGCGCAAGGCGCTGGCCGCTCGCCTTGCGAACAGGAAGCGGGCGCCGGCTGCTCAGTCCGCTCCGGCGACATCGATTGGAACCACGGTCGGGGACGTTGGCTTGGTTGCTGGAACCTTTCGCTATGACCCAGAGGGAAAGCGAGATCCGTTTCGGTCTTTTCTCTTTGAGCGACCCGAGAATATGCCGGATCTGGCGCGAGGTCCCCTCGAACAGTTCGACGTGAGTCAGCTTTCGCTGGTGGCCGTGATCTGGGACGTGGGAACCGCACGGGCTCTGGTGCAGGACCCCTCCGGGATGAGCTTCATCATCGCCGAGGGGACCCGAGTTGGGAAGAACGCGGGCCGAGTCTTACGAATCGGTGACAGCGCCGTCGTGGTGAAGGAAACATACGTTGATTACCGCGGGAAAGAGACCACGCGGGACGTCGAAATGCGGATTCGCACGAGCGAGGGGGGGTGAGTTGCGATGCTGGGATCCATTAGCGAGGGGCTCCGTCGCGTCGGGGTGCTGGGCGGTGTTGCATTGCTGGCCGGCGGTGGATTCTTTGCAGCCTGCGCTCCGTCGACATTGGTCGGCACCGATGTGCCCAGGCCGCTGGATCAGATCGCCAGCGTAGGCGTCCATAGCGGTCCCGAGGGTACCGTCATCACGTTGGCCGGCCTGCAGCATCCGCTCTTCACCGCGTTCTCACAACAGGACCCCGACCGGCTCATCATCGATCTTCCCTCGCTCCACGCCGGCTCCGGGCTGGCGCCGATGGCCATCTACGATGGCCTGGTGGATGAGCTGGAGCCGGAGACCTTCTCGACGGGCATGGGCGACGAGATCACCCGGCTCGTGATCGGTCTGACCTCTCCGGTGGAGTTCGATGTGAGATCGACGGAGGCCGGCCTGGAGATCCACCTGGCGGCGATCGCCGCGTGGCCCGAGCCCGAAACGGAAGCCAGCATCGAAGTCGAGGACGATCCCTGGACGATTGAGCCCATGGGTGCGCCGGATCTGGCTGCGGGCTGGACCGCGCCCCCCGCCACGATGCTGACGGCAATCGAGACCGAGGACACTGGCGACGGAACACTGATTCGTCTGGTCGCAGATGGAGCGATCTCGGGCGTCGTGACATTCACGCTCGACGACCCGGACCGCCTGGTAATCGACCTGACCGGGCTCTCCAGCAGCGATAACCTCACGCGCATCGACCTCGGGTCGGCCCACGCCGCTCGCATTCGCATCGGGAACCACGCGGATATGGTCCGGGTCGTGCTGGATGCGGGGAATGCGCCGAATGCCTTCGACGGTCGCAGGATCATCCCGGCCCCCAATGGTCTGCTGATCGCGCTCGGCTCCGGTGAAGCATTGGAGGCGGCGCTGACCGAAGCCACCGCGACCTCGGCTCTGGCGTCTGTGCCGCCCATGGACGTGGAGCTCCCGGAGGACGCGCGGGAACCGGGGGAGTTCGCGGCCGAACCCGTGGATTTCGACTCCGACTCCGGCTGGGAGACGGTGTCGGATCAGGAATCTGAGGCTGGGTTCGGGCCGGATCTCGAGGAGTACGAATCGGAGCTGGAGCTCGCCGCCGAGCCCTCATCGGCGCAGATCGTCACCGTTTACGGGATCGTGTTCGATGCTCAACGCGACCGCGATCGGATCGTCGTAATCAGCGATAACCCGCTGGACTACGTCATCTATGCGCCCGACTCGGAGACGGCGGTTGTGAGCTTCGGGGCCGCCCGGATCGATGCCGAGGCGGCGGTGCGCATTGCCCCGGAGGCGGGCGGACCGGTCTCCCTGATCACCGCCTTCGATCAGCCGGATGTGGAGGGTCGCGAAGCCCGGCTGGTCGTGAAGCACGCTATCGGTCTGGTTCCGGAGATCTCGCGACACGGCTCCCTGCTCTTCGTCGACTTCCCGCGTCGGGGCGTGGCGGCCACACTGCCGGTGTTGAATGCGCTGCCCCTGGACGACCCGTCGGATGGGCAGGTGGAGGCCGAGGTCGCCGCCGAGTCGATCGCCGGGGACCCGCTGGCGCCGCCGAGCCTGCCGGCGCTGCCCCGCGCCGCGACGTCACCTGCGGCACTGCCGCCGGTTCCATTGCCGACCCCGTCGGCAATGGCTTCGCTGGAACCTCCGGCGGGCATCGACGTTCTCGTCGAGGGGGGTCTGATCCCCGGCAAAGAATACTCGGGACGCCGGATCTCCCTCGATTTCAAGGAAGTGGACATCGCCGACGTCCTGCGGCTGATCGCGGAAGTCTCGGATCTCAACGTCATCGCCGGTGATGAGGTGTCGGGAAGCGTCACCCTCCGACTGGTGGACGTGCCGTGGGATCAGGCCCTGGACGTCATCCTGCTCACCAAGAATCTGGGCTTCATGCGAGTGGGCAACGTTTTGCGCGTGGCTCCCGCCTCGCTGATCAAGACGGAGGAAGAATCTCGGCTCCAGGAGCGCCGCGCCAAGGAGAAGCTCGAAGACCTGGTCGTGAAGCTTCAGCCGGTCAACTACGCCACCGTCGGCGACGTATCACAGATGGTCATGCGATTGCTCTCGCCCCGGGGGACAGTGAACGTCGACACGCGGACCAACACGATCATCATCAAGGACATCCCGTCGGTGGTCGATGAGGCCACGGCGCTGGTGAAGGCGATCGACACCCAGACGCCCCAGGTGATGATCGAGGCGAAGATCGTCGAGGCCAGCCTCGACTTCTCCCGTGAGTTCGGCAGCACCTGGACGGCGGGCGTTCAGCCGTTGATCGACGGCTTCGATCCGGCTTTGGGACCGAGCCCAAATCGGTTGACCAACGCCTTCCGGCTCCGAGATTCGAACAACTTCTCGAGCCTGAATCCGATCACCGCCGGGCCGACGGCCTTGGCGAACCTCGGGGCCTTCATCCTGGACGAGAAGATCAACCTGGACCTCCAGCTCCAGGCTGCCGAAGTGAACGGCGACGGCAAGGTGATCTCGAGTCCTCGGGTGGTGACCCTCGACAACAGCGAGGCGAGGATCGAGCAGGGCGTATCGATTCCGTTCCAGACCTTCGAGAACGGCGACGCCGCCATCGAGTTCATCGACGCGGTGCTGAGCCTGACGGTGACTCCGCACATCACGTCGGATCGAAGCATCATCATGAAGATCAAAGTCAGCCGAAACGCGCCGGACGACAGCGTGTTCACCCTCACCGGTTCGCCGGCCATCGCGAAAAACGAGATCAAGACCGAGGTCCTGGTCAAGGACGGCCGAACACTGGTGCTGGGCGGAATCTACGTCGTCGACAAATCCCAGCGGCAGTCGCGGGTACCCTATCTCCACAAGATTCCGATCCTGGGCGCGGCATTTCGAAGTAACGAAGTCAGCGACAGCCGCAAGGAGCTGCTGATCTTCGTGACGCCGCGTATCGTGATGCCGGTAGAGGACGCCTGACCGGCCGAGTCGCAATCTAGTCCAGAACGGAATCTCGGGAGTCGTCAAAACGAATCCTGGATCGATTTCGGCACAAGCGGGGGGCCCTCGGGCCCCCCGTTCGTGTACTGTTCGAGGCGATGGGGCACAGCCCGATTTCGCTGGTTGGCATGATGGGCGCGGGGAAGTCCGCGCTTGGGCCGCAGCTCGCCGCTCGTCTGGCCCGGCGCTTCGTAGACACTGACCGCTTGACAGCGCCTGTCACGGTGGACGAAATTTCGCGGCGCTTGTTCGCCGCGGGTGTGTGCGACCGCGCGACCGAGAAAGAGGAGTCTTCGTGACCCAGCGCGGAAAACAGGCGGGGCGCATCGTGCGTCGCTTGAAGGTAGAACTCGGGGAGCGCAGCTATAAGATTGTGCTCGGCGTGGGA
>JACZXC010000121.1 GCA_022571825.1 Myxococcales bacterium
GCGCCGAGGGTCCTGGAGCCACCGCAGGGGGTGTGGACCCAAGGCCAGGCCCTCCAGACGTTCCGCGAACTCGGCGGCCGATCCGTCGGGGTCGTTGTCGACCACGATCACCTCGATCGAGACTTTTTCGGGAAGCTCGAGGGCACCGAGGCTCTCGATCAGCCGTGCGATCCCCGACCGTCGGCGATAGGTGGCGATGCAGACCGAGATGTCCGGATTCCGCGCGCTCAGAAGGCTCCCCTCCGCGAGAGGACGGCACCCACCGTGCGCAGCAAGATCGAGAGATCCAGGGACAGGGATCGATTTCGGATGTAATAGAAGTCGTACTGGAGATTCTCGTGCATGGGCAGATCCTTGCGTCCCAGGATTTGCCAGAGACCTGTAATGCCGGGCTTCACGGCCAGGCGGCGCCGCTGCCATTCGTGGTAGGACTCGACGATGAAGGGCATCTCGGGTCGCGGACCCACCAACGACATCTCGCCGCGAAGCACGTTGATCAGCTGGGGCAGCTCGTCGAGGCTGGTGGCACGAAGCCACCGGCCGTACTCCGTGACCCGTGAATCCGACTCGGCTCGAGGTGCCACGGCGCTGGCGGCCGTTCCGCGATGCATGGTCCGGAACTTGACCATCCGGAAGATCCGACCGTTTCGGCCGACCCGCTCGTGGGTGAAGATGGCGGGACCCGCACTGGTCGCACGGATGCGAGCGGCGCACCAGAGCGCGATGGGCGCCGCGAGCAGGAGACCGCACAGAGCGCCGCCGATGTCCATGGCGCGCTTGAGCGGCCCGTAGAACGGGTGCTCGGCGTCGCGGCCGAGGCGAACCAGGGGCAGATCGCCCACCAGGTCGATCGGGGTCCCCGCCGTCAGCACTTCGAACAGGTTCGTGACCACCCGGAAGGTGAGTCCCAGGTCTTCGCACTCGAGCACCAGCGACAACATTTGGGTGTGACCCAGCGAAGGCGCCGCCACGAAGATCTCCTGAATCCCGCGCTCGATGGCGACCGCACGGATATCGCCGATCCGCCCGAGAATCGGCCGGCCCGCCACATCCTTCCTGTCGGGATCGTCGCTGTCGTCCAGAAAACCATCGACCCGGTAGCCGGTCTCCGGGTGGTCCTGAAGCTTCTGCAGCAGCCGGATCGCGGCGATTCCGGTGCCTACGATCAGCACCGGCACATCGTGGGCCCCCGAGCGCCGCAGGTTCTGCCCGATGCGGTGAAAGACCCAGCGGCTGCCCCCCTGAAGCACCAGATTGATCCCGGCGCTCGCGAGCACCACGAAGCGGCCGAACTGGAACTCCCGGAAGAAGAAGCTGATCGAGCTGACGACGAGCAGGCCCAGGGCCACGCCGCGGAACAGCGCCTGGATCTCGTCCCCCGGCGTCCGCATGCGCCCGCTGCGATAGATGCCGAACAGCCAGCACGACGTGAGCCAGGGAAGAACGATCAGCGGCAGCGCGCGCCAATAGGAGCCAAAGGGATTGATGGGCGCACCGAGAACGTCGTCGAGTGCGTGGCGGAGCCCGTAGGCCCCCAGCCAGCCCAGGGCAACGAGCACGCCGTCCGCAACGACGTGAAGCCGCCGAAGCGCCTTGGGGTCCATCCTGACCATGGCGGCGGCTCCTCGCTCGCTTTTCGGTTCGGGTCCGCGCCCAGGACCTTTCGGTCCGCGAACCCAAGGTTCTAGGAGGTCGTTCGACTGTTCCGGTACCAGCGGATCGTGCGCGCGAGCCCCGCTTCGAAGCTCGTGGTCGCCCGGAACCCGAACAGGGCATGGGCCTTGGACGTGTCCAGGCAGCGGCGGGGCTGACCGTCGGGCTGAGAGACGTCCCAGACCAGCTCCCCCTCGAAGCCCGTCGCCTTGGCGATCATCGCAGCCAGGTCGCGGATCCGGATCTCCATGCCGGAGCCCAGATTCACGGGGTCGCAATCGTCGTGGCGCTCCGCGGCGAGCACGATGCCCTCGGCGGCATCCTCGGCGAACAGAAATTCCCGCGTGGCGTTCCCGGTGCCCCAGACCTGGATCGAATCCTCCCCGCGTTCCTGGACCTCAATGCACTTTCGGATCAGCGCCGGGATCACGTGACTGGACCCGGGGTCGAAATTGTCGCGGGGACCGTAGAGGTTCACCGGCAGCAGGTAGACCGATCGGTAGCCGTACTGATCGCGGTACGCCTGGGCCTGGGCCAACAGCATCTTCTTGGCGAGTCCGTAGGGCGCGTTGGTCTCTTCCGGGTAGCCGCCCCAGAGATCCTCTTCCACGAACGGGACCCGGGCGAACTTCGGATACGAGCAGACCGTTCCCACCCCCGTGAATTTCTCCACGCCGGCCTGCCAGCAGGCGTGAAAGAGCTGGGCACCCATCATGAGGTTGTCGTAGAGGAACTCGGCGGGATGGGCGCGATTGGCGCCGATGCCGCCGACCCGAGCCGCCAGGTGGATCACCGCATCGGGTCGCGCGTCGTCGAGCAGACGACGAATGCCCTCGGGGGTGCGCAGGTCGGTATCCCGGCGGCGCGGAACCCGAACCTCGGCGGCCCCGCGTTCGCCGAGCTTCTCGACCACGTAGGAGCCGAGAAATCCGGCTCCACCGGTGACGACAACCCGCCGGGTCTTCCAGTAGCTCGAGGAATCCGGCGCGGCCCCGGCATCGGACACCACTGAATCGACGCCGGTACGCGTCATTGGACGATGAACTCCGCGTTGCGATAGCGGCGGTCGCCGGGTTGCCCCACCAGTCGGTTCTCGATCGCGTCGCGCACCTCGCAGATGCCGGCCTCGACGTCGATCTTGGCCTCAAAGCCCAGAACCCGTCGGATCTTCGAGAACGAAACGCGGATGTCGCGCATGTCGCCGCCGAAGGTCAGATCCTTGTACTCGACATCGACGTCGCGCACGTGCTTTTGAACCAGCCCGACGATCTCATCCTTGGTGTGGTTGCCGGCATCGGTGCCGACGTTGAAGACCTGAGCGCGCAGGGTCTCCACGGGAGCCTCCAAAGCCATCGCGATCGCCTCGCACACGTCCCGGACATGGACGAAGGCGCGGGCGTAGCTCCGCTGGTAGATCACCAGCTTGCGACGGGTGAGGGCCTCCAGGACGAACTGGTTGACGATCAGGTCGAATCGGGTGCGCGGCGAAATCCCGAAGAGTGTCGCGAAGCGGAACACGATCGGCGCGATGTTGGAATCCTTGGCCCGGTCGATCAGACATTGTTCCGCCTCGATCTTGGTCTCGGCGTACAGCGACTGGGGATGGAGCGGAGAGTCCTCGCTGACGGGTCGGCCGTCGGGGGAGCGACCGTAGCTGCTGTAGGTAGAGGAGAAGACGATGCGCTCGACACTGGCCTCTTCGGCCTGCTCGAAGACGAGGCGTGTCGCCTCGACGTTGTAGCGTCGGGCAACCGATTCGCCCAGCGCTTGGCAGGCCGGAAAACCGACGATTGCGGCCAGGTGCACCAGGTGCTGCCGTTTCCCGTCGGATCCGTCGAGCAGCGGCGCAATCGCCCCCGGCTCAGACACGTCGGCCCCGACGAAGCGAAAGCCCGGGTGGTGCCAGTAGCCCAGCAGCGACTCGCCGCCAAAGAGGAGCGAGTCGACCACCGTCACCCGGTAGCCCCGCTGGAGCAGGAGTCCGGTGAGGAGCGAGCCGATGTAGCCGGCGCCGCCGGTTACGAGGACGTGGCCTCGAGCGCCGACCGGCTGGTTCTCTCCCGACATCGACATGGCGTCGCAGCCCCCCCTTCGGTCATCGGCAATCGCGGGCCGAAGCTGAGCGAAGGCCTCGGAAAAGCTGGCCGGCGAAGTACCAGAGGAAGCGCGGATTCTGGACTCCATAGCGCCGCCACAAGCGACGCGGTTCCACGCCCAGCCGGAACAACCACTCGAGCCCCCACCGCTGCATCCAGGGGGGTGCCTGGGGCCTGGCCTCGGCCAGGAGGTCGAAGGCCGCGCCCACCCCGAGCAGGACACAGGAAAGCGCCGCGCGGTGGGCCGCCATCCATCGCTCTTGCTTCGGGCAGCCGAGCCCGACGAAGAGGATCTGCGCGCCCGAGTCTTCGATCGCCTCGATCACCTGGTGATCTTCCCCCGGCGACAGGCTGCGGAACGGCGGGCTCACGGCAAAGACGATCTCGAGGCGCGGGAAGCGCCGGGACACCCGCTCGCGCAGCGCGTCGAGAACCGCGGGACTCCCACCGTAGAAGCCGACCGGGATCTCCAGCTCTTCGGCGCGCCGACACACCTCGGAGGTGAGCGTGGGCCCGTAGACCCGGCGGGCCGGAACCCCGAGGAGCCGCAAGGCCCATACCAGGGGAACCCCGTCGGGGGTGACCCGGTCCGCACTGTGGAGGAGGCGGCGGAATCCCGGGTCGTCGAACGCCTCCATCAGCATGTGGACGTTGGCGTGGCAGATCATGCCGCCGGATCTCGCTCGGGCGAGACCCACGACGACGTCCACGGTTTCGGCGTAGCTGGTTGCGTCCACTCGCAGACCCAGGATTCGCGCGAAGGGAATCGGGGGCGGCGCAGCGGCGTCCTGTGCCCGAGAATCCGACCGGCCTCCCATGGAGACGCCTATCGGATCATCGGGCTTTCGGCCTATGGGGGGTACTGGGGCGCGGCACTCACGGAAGCCCCGCGCGATGGAGCCGGTCTCGAAGCTCCGCCTTCTGGTCCGGATCGAGAAACCCGGCGACGAGTCGCGAGCCCACCACCAGATCGGCCGTGAGCTCGGGATTGATCCGCAGGATCTCCCGAACCAGGGTCTGCGCCTCGTCGTGTCTGCCCTGTGACTCGTACAGGTCCGCCAGCGTGAGGCGGGCAAAGATCAGATCGGGGTTGCTCGCCCGAATCCGCTCGTAGAGCCCTCGCGCGATCTCTGTGCGACCCACGAGGAGGTTGATGTCTGCGATCGCCTGGAGGTCCCCCGCTGGAAGCTTCGGGTTGCGCCGCAGCGCTCGATTCATCGACCGCAGCGCACCCAGCGGATCACCGGTCAGGGCCCGCGCGTATGCAAGGATCGTGTGGGGGACGTCCCAGTTCGGATCCAGCTCGACCGCGCGCTCGGCAAGGGCCCGCGACTCGGCCGCCCGACCCATGGTAAGCAGCACGATTGCCTTGTGGAGGAGGGCGGGAGGGCTCGATGCGTCGATGGCCAGGGCGCGCTCAGCCCGCTCCAAGGCCCGATCCAGGAGGGTCGGGTCGAGGCTCCAGAAGTTGCCGTACGCGGTGAAATCGATCCCGCTGAGGATCGCGTGGGCCACCGCGTACTCTGGATCCAGCTCGATGGCGCGCTCGAGGAGCGGACGCGCTCGTGCGTGGTCCTTGCGCGTGAACTTCATGTAGTGATGGACCGCTCTCATCGTGAGGTCGTGTGCCGTCAGGCTCTCGGTGGGCCTGCGGCGGATGCGCTCGATCTCGGCCGCCTGGATCTCGGTGCCCACGGCGCCCATGATCTGCTCCGCCAGCTCGGACTGCACCGCGAAGATGTCGGCGAGTGCGCGGTCGTAGCGCTCGCTCCAGATGTGGAAGCCGCTGGCCGCGTCGATCAGCTGGGCCGTCACGCGGATCCGGTCCGAGTCCCTGCGAACGCTTCCCTCCACCACGTAGCGCACGCCGAGCTCGCGCCCCACGTCCTCGACGTTCACCGCCCTTCCCTTATAGGTGAAGGCCGAGTTGCGGGCGATCACGAAGAGTCTCGGGCTGCGAGAGAGGTCGGTGATCAGATCCTCGGTGATCCCGTCGCTGAAGTACTCCTGCTCGGGATCGCCGCTCATATTCACGAAGGGCAGCACCACGAGAGAGGGCTTGTCGGGGAGGGGCGGATGGACCGGCGGCGCACCCGCGCCGGTCCAGTCGAGGACAAGGCCCAGGGGTCGCGGCCAGCTCACCCACAGCCCGGCGGCCACGAGGAGGAGCAGCGCGGCCGTGGCCGCGAGCGCCTTGCGGAGCCGTCGGGGCCCCCGTGCCGCCGCCGCCGACTCCCGCGCCCCCCCGGGCTCGATCCGATAGACCCGGATGGGATCCGGGAGATTCTTGACCGTCTGATCGCCCAGGTCGACGTAGCCAACTTCGAGCTTGTGGCGCACCTGCTCGTGGACGGTTGCGGAGATGCAAACGCCGCCCGGCTCCGCGAGGCCCTCGAGACGCGCGGCGATGTTGACGCCGTCGCCGTAGATCCGCGCCTCCTCCACCATCACATCCCCGAGGTGGATGCCGATGCGAAACTCCATCCTGCGCTCGGCGGGGAGCGGGTGGTTGCGGGCGCCGACGACCCGCTGGATCTCCAGGGCGCAGCGGGCCGCGTCGAGGGCGCTCGGGAACTCGGCCAGAAGGTTGTCGCCCGTGGCGTCGACTACGCGCCCACGGTGCTGGCGCACCAGCACGCCGAGCTGCTCTCGGTAGGCGACGAGGGTGCGAAAGGTCTGCTCCTCGTCCGCTGCCATGAGCCGGCTGTAGCCGACTGCGTCGGCGGAGAGGATCGCGGTGAGTCTGCGCTCGATTCCGGAAGCCATCGGGCCGCTCCATCTCGCGGGTCGCCGAGTCTACTCCGGGCCCAGGCGCACCGATCGAGGACCCGTTGCGCTCAAGCCCGGGGGCATCGGCTCCGATCCGGGTTCGGGTCCGCCAGAAGGAATTCACGCGACCGATGGGATGCTTCCGCCGCCAGCTGGCTCACCCGTGGACCGAGGCCCGCCGGGCAGCGATCCCCGGGTTCGCGGCCCTCCTGTTCGTCACCTGGGGATTCGTCGCCTGCAGTGAACCCCAGGCACGGTCGACCGGCTGGCCCCCGGGGGCCTGGCTGGTGGCACGGACCGCTGCCCTCGATCGGCTGCTCTCCCGGCTGGAGGGCTTCGAGGGCACACTCCTGGCTGCGAGGATCCGCGATCTGCGCGCCCAGAATTTTCCCGCCGAGCATTCTGGCGCCCAGTATTTTGGAGTCCAGAGGGGGGAGCGGGGGCGGTTCGGCTGTGACGTCGTCGCGGGTGGCGGCGCGGACCTGACCGAGCTCCTCGCCGACCTCGGGTGCGACCCGGGGCCGAGCCGTCGCGCGGAGGTCTTGACCCGCCTGGAAGCCGAGCGTCGCGGTCGCGACATCGCCTTCGTCTGGAGCCCGAGTGACGGCGAGCCCGTTCTCGGCTCCCTCTCGGTGGGTCCCGACGGCGGCGTCGAGCTCGAGGTGCGAATCCCGGGCAGCTTCTTCGCCGGAGCCCGGGCCCTGCTTCGACCCGGCTTCGCCGAGCCGGGACCCAGCATCCTGAGTGCCGCCGAGAGCCTGATCCGCGTCCGGCTTCGACCGGAGGGCGGTCTTTCCATCGCGGACTGGGTGCCTCGGGGAAGTCAGGCGGACCGGCTGTTTCGCCTCAAGAGCGCGCTGTTTGCCGGTCTGGTGCTCGACGGTACCTGGGAGGCCGCCGTCTACCTGCCGGAGCCGGGGCACCCGATGCCTCGGGCCGCCTTGGCGGTGGGCTTTGTCCGCCGTCACTCCGCGGTGGCAGCCATGGAGGGATTCCTGGGCGATCTCAGCACCCAATGGCCCGTGCATCGCAGCGCCTTTTCCGTCGATGACACGCCCGGGGCGTGTCTGCTCGACCTGAACCTCCTGCCCGATCTGGCCCCGTGCTACGTGGCGACGGACGCGGCCCTGGTCGTCGGCTGGAACCCGGCGAGCCTGCGCAAAGCCCTGGATGGGAGGGAGCGGGGCGGAATTCCGAATGTCGGGGGTGCGGTCGTGGACTTCGGACGTTTCGCCGAGGCCGACGCGCGACTGGCGGACGACCGGCCCATCGAGACGGCCGCGGCCCGGCCGTCGGACAGGCGGGCTTCCCACGCCGCGTACTCGTCCTGGCGCGCCTTGTTCGCCCGGTCCGCGTCACTCCACTCGCTTTCCTCCGTGTCCTCGAAGTCGGCGTTCTGTGGGCGCGGCGGCTCCGGGAACATCGACATATCGAGCTGGGCCGTGATGAACAGGTAGCGATTCTCACCTGGTCCACTCTCCGCGTCGTCGCTCGCGTCACCGCCGGCGGTGATCGCCTCGCCGCTGCCGTAGACGATC
>JACZXC010000122.1 GCA_022571825.1 Myxococcales bacterium
TCGAACAGGCTGATGCTGCGCTCGATGGACAGCAGCTCGTGGCTCGCTCCCGTTTCGCTGTCCAGGAGGAACAGCTTCGCATCGGACCAGAAGAGCAGTCGGCGGCCGTCGTGCAGCCAGATCGGGTTGTGGCCGTGGTCCGTCAGCTGCCGGAACTCTCCGGTTTCCACGTCGCGGAGAAAAACACCTCGCGGCTCGCGATCCGACGTGAACACCTGGCCGGCCAGGGCGCATGCCGAGTGGAACCAGCGCAACAGCATCCTTCCTGACCCCGGTTCCCATCACCTGGATTTGAGCGGGCAAAATCGCGGCGACGACGCGGACGTGAGCCCCGCTCGACGAGCATGGCAGCCTCTTCGCCATCGAGGATGCGGCGACCTGCACGGCCCTGCTCTCAGGTCGAAGGGGCGGGCGACGGCGGCACCGGCACCAGAGCCACCTGGCTCATGCCCTCGGCGATCAGGCGGTCGCCGGTCCACACCTGGGTCCGGCCGACCGCGTAGCCCGCCCGACTCACGGGGACCGAGGTTCGCACCGTGAGCCAGTCGCCGGCGTGCTGCTCCTCGGGAGCGTAGAACCAGCAGTTGAGATCAAGCGAGGGCATCATCACCGGCCATTCCCCGTCGAGATCCCACCCGTTCGCGCGCATCGTGGCGGGACCCACGAACGCGTCGATGGCCATGACGGCCACCGCCGCGCGCACCGCCGGATCGGCGCAGGTCGTCGCCGGCCACTCCGACCGCAGGTTCCAGGCGGCCGCGGCTTCTTCGGGCGGAACCGCCTCGGTCTCTGCCCGGTAGCCCACGCGCCGCATGAGCCGGCCGGGCTCGACGCCGATCTCCTCGAGGTGTTGCCAGACCGGCCGGGGTCGGACGAGCGGAGGGAGCGTCGCTAGGGCTTGCGAGGAGAGTGGCGCTTCGCCGTCACGGCCAAAGGCGACGGAGAAGGTCGACAGCAGCCGGTCGCCGTCGACCAGCCGCGCCGCGAAGGTGTCGAGGTTGCGCCCCCTCCGCTCCGCCGCCAGCTCGATGCCTACGGCGCGCCCCACCGGCGACGGCCGGTAGTAGCGTGAGAAGAGGCTCAAGGGCCTCGGGTGCTCGGTCCGGACGGACGCTGCCACCAGCACCGCCCCGGCGAGGAAGCCGCCGAAGGCCCTGCCCGGAAATCCCTCCCAGGCCTCCGGGACCGTCAAGCTGCCGCTGTCCGCGTCGACCGCGCCCCGCAGCTCCGCTTCGTAGTCGAGAGCCGCGCCATCGATCGATGTCATTCCCAATCCCCCGGTGGCGTCGCTGGCCCAGTGTAGAAAGGTCGGGGGAGGAAGAGGATCTCGACTGCGTGGACTTCGCCCTGATGAAAGAGGCGCTGCGTCAGTCCAGGAAGGTGTCGATCGTCCGCTCGACCAGGGCCGCACCCGCCCACGAGCCCAGCGGAATCACCAGGTAGACGGCGAGGCGCACGAGCACCGAAGTGTCGAAGGGCCACTCCCGCACCGCCTCCAGGTGGGACCGGAGGTTGAGCATATCGGCAAGCTCGCGGGTGGCGGGGCCGTCCGGCCTGCCGGAGGAGTCGGCCTGGAGGGTGCGAAGGCGTTCCTGGCACCACGCCAGCCGCCGTTGCTTCTCGGCCCGAATCAGGCTGTGTGCCCCTCGGACGGGCAGCAGCATGCCAGAGACAGCGGCCGGCAGGGTCAGCAGGGCGATCAAGCCGGCGGCCAGACCGAGGCCCACCTCGAACCAGGACATCACCACGAAGATGGAGACGTAGCCGATCAGGAGGAGGGCGTGGGTCAGCCCCTGCCGGGCAAAAGGCAGCAGCGGCTTCAGATCGAAGAGGTCGATGGGGCGCAGCCCCTTGGCGAGCGCCGAGAGGCGGCGGGATTCGGCTCCGATCACGTAGATGAGCCGTCCGACCCACCAGCCGACGAAGGGCGTCGCGATCCGATGCCAGACGACCTCCGGAGGGAGGCCTAGCGTGTAGGGGAATTCGCCGCGCGGGAGATCCGTGAGCAGCGGAACCAGCAACGCCACGAAGAATCCTAGCCAACCCGCCCACCGGAAACCGGCGGCGGGCTGTGTCCCGACTGCATCCACCCGGGCGCGCACGTCGGCGTCGTTCAGCCGGAGGAGGGGCCGCAGCGCATCGGCTGTGCGGCGCGCACCGCGCAACACGTAGAGGGTGGCCGTGGGGACGTAGGCCACCATCGCGATCAGCCCGACCGCGATCCTCACATTGCGCAGGCCAGTGCGGTCGTGGGCCGCCAGCGACTCCAACCGGCCACTCCAAAGCTCTCCGAGGAGCAGGGCGCCACTCGCCAGTGCCACCAGCCCAAAGCTCAGCAGCGCGGGCGAAACCGGCAGGTCGTCCAGGAACCGGAGAGTCAGCGACGATGCGTGGCTCTCGCTGGCATTGGCTTCAGCCATACGGGTACGGTACTGGACAGCGCCCGACTGGACTGGGTCGCCGTCAGGTGGGTGGGAGCGAGCCCGGTAGAGATGCGCCATCACCGGCTGCCGCTTCGTGAAGCGACCGGCGAATCCCCCTCAACCCGCGGCCCGATCCATCCGATGTTCGGGGTGGATACACGCATGGAGAGGCGGGCGGGTGAGCGCCATCACCAACCGGCAGTCCGACGGAACCAACGGACGCTGCAGGCGCGCCTTTAGCCTCCTCGAGGTCATGATCTCGTTGACGGTGGTGGCCATTCTCGCGCTGCTCGCCGTGCCCTCGTACAAGGGCTACCGCGAACGGGTGGAGCGCACGAATACGATCAACGACATGCGGATCCTCGGGGGCGGGATCGAGAACTTCCGCATCGAGTTCGGGGAGCTCCCCAACAGCCTCGACGGAATCCTCGACCCGCTTCCCCTGGATTCCTGGGGCCGGCCGTTCGAGTACCTGAACCTCCAGAGCGGCGATCCCGGCGTCGAAGGCAAGCGTCGTCGGGACAAGAACCTCAATCCGATCAACTCCGACTACGACCTGTACAGCAAGGGCGAGGACGGGCAGAGCGCTGCACAGCTCGTCGCCAAGACGAGCCGCGACGACATCGTGCGCGCCAACGACGGTGCGTTCATGGGTCTCGCGTCCGAGTACTGAGAGCCGGTCGCGGTCGTGTCGCCCCAGTGGACTGTATTTCGCAGCACCGTGGCCCGTCGGCTGCTGCTGCTCTTTGTCCTGTGCGCTCTCGTCCCCGTGGGTGCCCTCGCGATCGTTTCCTTCACCCATGTGACGCGCCAACTCACCCAACAGAGCGAGAGGCGCCTCCAGCAGGCGAGCAAGTCGGCGGCCATGACCGCGATCAACGAACTCTACAAGATCGAGCGCGAGCTCGAGCTGCTGTCCGCCAGCGGTCACGACTTCCGAGGAAACGCGAGGCCGCCGATCTCGCGGGGCCGGGGTGACCAACTCGAAGACCGGCTGCACGCAATCACCCTCGTCCCGGACCGTGGAACACCGGTGTCCATCTACGGGCCGCCGGTCCGGCTTCCCCTGCCGCGGTCGGAGGCCGCAGTGCATCTGGGATCCGGGAAGGCCTTGATGCGGACCGACGTTTCCCGCGACGGGACGACGCGCGTGTTCCTGACGCGAGCGCTCACCGTCGACACCGGACCGGCGCTCCTCCACGCGGAGCTCGACATCACCGCGCTCGTCCGAGTGGTCCAGGAGACAGTGCTTCCGCCGCATGCCGAGCTCTGTGTTCTCGGGCTGCAGCGACGCGTGATCGCCTGCTCGCTCCCCGGAGACGTCACGCTGCCCGCCGACGCCTTGCGTTCGATGGGTGAGGCGGTGGCCGGACACTTTTCGTGGGAGCACGAAGGCGAAGTCTATCTGGCGAGCTACTGGAATCTGTTCTTGAAGCCCAGCTTCTTCGCATCCCCCTGGACGCTGGTGGTGAGCGAGCCCCGTCACCTGGTGCTCGCGCCGATCGCCAGCTTCCGCACGACCTTTCCCGCCGTAATCGCACTCTCGGTCTTCCTGGTGTCCCTGCTCAGCATCCGGCAGATCCGCAAGCGTATGGGTCCCCTGGAGCAACTCCAGGAGGGGACGCGCCGGATCGCGAACCGTGACTTCGACGTCGTCATCAAGGTCGACAGCGACGACGAGTTCGAGGTGCTCGCCGACTCGTTCAACGACATGGCCGAACGGCTGAACCGGCAGTTCGACTCCCTGGCGACCATGATCGAGATCGACCGCGCGATCCTCTCGGCGGTGGAGACCGAGAGCATCGTGAACACGATTCTCGAGCGAACGGGCGAGCTCTACGCCTGCGACTCGATCGGCCTGGTGCTGGTGGATCCCGACCATCGCGACGTCCTCCTCGCGTTCTACTCGCACGCCGGGGTCGAGGGTGTGGAGCGCGTCCAGCTACCCAGCTTTTCGGCCCAGGAGCGAGAGCGCCTTTCGTCCCACGCCGAGTATTACGAGATCGAGCCGGAGGAGAGCATCCCGTACCTCGCGCCGCTAGCGCGCGCGGGAGCGAGGCGCGCCTTCGTATTCCCGCTCTTTGTCCAGCAGGACCTGGCTGGCCTCTTGTGCGTCGGGCACCGCGACGCTGGTACCGTTGACTCCGAGCACCTGATCTACGCACGCCAGATCGCGAACCAGGCCGCGATCGCCCTCTCGAACGCGCGATCGATCCAGCGCAATCGGATCCTCGCCTATCACGACAGCTTGACCGGGTTGGGAAACCGACTGCTGTTCAAAGAGCGGCTGGATACGGCGATTTCTCACGCCCGGCGTACCGGGCGGTTGGTGGCGGTCTGTCTCCTGGACCTGGATGGCTTCAAGCGCGTGAACGACACGCTGGGCCACGACGCGGGCGACCGGCTGCTTCAGGAGATGACGGCGCGGCTCTCGGAGACGACGCGATCGGGGAGCCTGGCGCGCCTGGGAGGCGACGAGTTCGCGATCATTCTCGCGGACACGGCGGTCATCGAGGATGCGGCTCGATTGGCGCAGCGCGTGCTCACCGAGGTCGAACGGCCCTGCAAGATCGACGCCCAGGAGGTAATCGTCACCGCGAGTATCGGCATCGCCATCTACCCCGACGATGGGCGGGACGTCGAGACGATCGTCAAGAACGCGGATGCTGCCATGTACCACGCCAAGGACGGGGGTCGAAACAACTACCAGTTCTTCACCGCGGACATGAACGAGGCGGCATCGCGGCGCTTCGCGCTGGAAGGCAGCCTGCGTCGCGCTCTGGAGCGCGAGGAATTCCGGGTATTCTACCAGCCGCTGGTGGAGGCCGCGTCGGGTTCACTCGTCGGCATGGAAGCGCTGGTGCGCTGGGAGCACCCGGAGCACGGGCTCATGGCCCCGGACCGGTTCATTCCCCTGGCCGAGGAGACCGGGCTCATCGTTCCGCTGGGGGAGTGGATCCTGGGCACTGCGTGCGCGCAGACGCGCGCCTGGCACGCCTTGGGTTTTCAGGATCTGCGGGTCTCGGTGAATCTCTCGGGGCGCCAGCTGAAGGAGGCGGACCTGCTCGACACGGTGACCGCCGCCCTGGTGGAGAGCCAGCTCCCGGCGCGCCATCTGATCCTCGAACTCACCGAAGGGATGATGATAGACGCGGGCGCGGAGACCATGGCGAAGCTCACGGAGTTGCGGGACCTCGGGATCGCCCTGGCGATCGACGACTTCGGCACCGGCTACTCCTCGCTCAGCTACCTGAGGAATTTCCCGATCGAAGAGCTGAAGATCGACCGCTCCTTCATCCAGGACCTCACCCAGAGGCCGGAGGGAACAGCCATCATCCGTGCCATCATCGCCATGGCCCACAGCCTCCGGCTGACCGTGGTGGCCGAGGGCGTCGAAAGCGAGGCAGAGCTCCGACTGCTGCGCGAGGACGGGTGCGACTGGATCCAGGGCTTCATTTTCGGCCAGGCCGTCCCGCCGGACGAATTCGAGAAGCTTCTCCACGAGTGGAACGAAACCTCCCATGGCCTGGCGCAGAGAAGCCCGTGAACAAACGGTTCAAGTCCCAAACTAGCTGCCGTTGCCGTCTCCCCCGTGAGCTTGGTACAGGGAAAGCGTTCCGAAGAGGGTCATTTCCCGATGCGTCTCTCTGACAGAGTGAAAGCCTGCATCCCGGAGGACGGGGACGAGCCCACGGCGAACGTTCTCGGTCGTGGTCTGAAAGCCGTCAAGGAGCTGCACGCTGACGAAGGCCATGCGCATGAGCGCGTTCTGTGCCTTGCCCCAGTCGGCGATATGAAGCTCGCCGTCTGGCCGAAGCCACGCCCGCACTTTCTGAAGCGTTCGGAGCTTGTCTCGGTCCCGCAGGTGGTGCAGGACGAGGCTTGAGACCACTCGCTCGAAGCTCTTCGGTTCGAAGGGTGCGTCCCACGCTAGCGCCTCGTGGAATTCGATTTCGACCTCGGCCTCCTGCGCCTTCTTCCGCGCGATTTCAAGCGCGGCACGATCGGCGTCGAGGCCCACGATATGAGCTTTGGGGACGGACTTCTTGAGGAGCACAGCGAGGGTCCCGGTGCCGCAGCCCACGTCGAGCACCCGGTCTCCGGGCTGCAGGTTCGCCTGTTTCACGAGAAGCGATTTGAACTTCTCTTCCTTGAGCGCAATCGCGAGGAGGGCGTCGTAGTGACGGGTCAGGGAATGGAATCGAAGCGCAGGAATGTAGCCACCGGGATCTTGCCTCATGAGACCTCTGTAATGCGGCCGAGAATTGGTGGCACGCGATGCTTGATGACGATCAATACGCAGAAGAGCAGTACCTCTTCCACTACGAAGAAAAGCCCGTTGATAACACCGAGGGCGAGGAGGACGACCTGAACCAACGAAACCCAGATGAAATCGTTGACCTGCTCCCAGCAGATGGCACAAAGAGGCGCGTGAAGCACGCGCTTGCCGGTGGCCATCCGGCAGAAGAGGCACTTCCAGGGAAGACTTTGCTCGGTGGTTTCGGACATGCCGACCTCCTCGGAAAGCGCTTCCGTTCAGAATAACAATTCTCCTCGATTGAGAGAAGTTTTGGATTCTGCATCACTGCGGGCTCAACCGGGGCAGGCGTTGTTCCGAGTAGCGATGAGCGAGACCCGGTCCCCGTTCGACCGGTTCGGGTTCGAGAGACCGGGCCCGGCGGCCTAGGAAAGACCGGCGAGGAATCGATCTGCCTCCAAGAGAACCGCCTTGGCATCCCGCGGCACGTTCAGCGCTTTGCGAACCAGGGAGCTCGCCATCAGGACCTTGTCCGAGCCCCGCACCAGGTCGATGCGAAACACCCAGCGCATGGCGGTACGGGTGCGCGAGCCGGCGACGGGCGCCGGGGAGTCTTCCGGCGGAATCACACGGGCGGAGACCGCAACGTCGACGGTGTCGGTGGGCGCCGCGTTCGCGAAATAGTAGATCCTTCGATGTTCCGTAGAGAGGCAGGTGTTGAACGGGTTTGAAAGCGGTTTCTCGAGCCGATCGCTCAGAAACACGCGCTCGCCGTAGTTCATGATGGCTAGATAGCGGGCGAAGTAGACCAGGCCGGCGCCGTTCACGTCGCTCTCGGGCACCAGGGCGTAGGCGACCGGGCGGGGGTCCCGAACCCGCACCTCGACGCCGGGGTCGGATTCGCCGAGAGCTTCGATCTGCCCGGTGGCCTGCACACGAGCCTGGTCCGCGATTCCCTCCGGTGTTTGATCCACTTCGGGAAGATCCAGGGTCTCGATTCCAGCGGGCTTGAAGACCTTGAGACGCGTATTGCCACCCACCGGTACGATGAAGGCGTTGGTCATGTAGGCCCAGGTCGAGTCGAGAGCGCGCAGGTCCGCGCGGGTCTTGGTGGCCTGCAGAACGTCTTCGGGAATCGCCTCTTCCCCGAGCACGAAGAAGCCCTCAACGAAACGCTTGGCGAACACGCCCACGCGGTTCTTCACGCGAATCTGGGCGCCCTCGCCGAAGTGATCCGGGCCGCGGTTTTCCGCAAACTTGAGCTCGACGTCGATCCAGGAGGAATAGAGTCGTTCGTTCAGCTCACTGGTGATCGCCTGGGACGGGCGACCCAGGACCCGGGCGATGGCTTCCCACTG
>JACZXC010000123.1 GCA_022571825.1 Myxococcales bacterium
GCCCTTCGACGTGGCCGACGCCGAGACCTGCGCCCGCGTGCTCGAAGCCGACCTCGCGGCCCACGGAAGCTACTACGGAGTCGTATGCAACGCAGGCATCCACGAGGATGGACCCTTTCCGGGGCTCAGCGTTCAGGCCTGGGAGCGGGTGCTGCGCACCAACCTGCACAGCTTCTACCACGTCCTCCACCCGCTCATCATGCCCATGGTCCGCGCTCGAGATGGGGGGCGGATCGTCACGATCTCCTCCATGGCCGGGGTCGTCGGCAATCGGGGCCAGGTGAATTACAGCGCGTCCAAGGCGGGCCTGATCGGGGCCACCCGATCCCTGTCGCTCGAACTCGCCAAGCGTCGGATCACCGTAAACAGTGTCGCCCCGGGTCTCATCGAGACCGAGATGATCGAGAAGCTCCCGACAGAACAAATCGCCAAGCTCATCCCCATGCGTCGTCTGGGTACACCGGAGGAAGTGGCGGCGGTCGTCGCATTCCTGTTCTCCGACGGGGCTTCCTACGTCACCGGTGAGGTGATATCCGTGAACGGCGGCTTCGGATCATGAGACGAGTGGTCGTGACGGGCATGGGGGGCCTCTGCCCCCTGGGTCAGGACTGGAAGACGATCGCCGACGGCCTTCTCGCCTGCCGCTCGGCGGTCTCCCTCGCGCCCGAGCTAGGCGAGTACAAGGGCATGAATACCCGCCTGGCAGCGAAGGTGGAGGGCTTCGAAGTTCCTTCCTACTACCCGCGCAAGAGCATCCGCAGCATGGGCCGCGTCTCCCTGCTCGCCACGCGCGCCGCGGAGGTCGCACTGGAAGACGCGATGCTGCTGGAGAGCGAGACTCTGCGCGACGGGTCCACCGGGATCTCCTACGGGTCCACCTCCGGGAGCCCGCCAGCAATGGAGGTCTACGCCAACGCTCTCTTTGCGAAGCGGACGGTCCGGGGGATTCGAGCCACCGACTACGTGCAGTTCATGAGTCACACGGTGTCTGCAAATCTGGCTCAGTTCTTTGGTGCTCGCGGACGCGTGATCACGACGTGCAGCGCCTGCACGTCGGGTAGTCAGGGCATCGGCTACGGCTTCGAAGCCATCCGATGGGGAAAGCAGGACGTGATGATCACGGGTGGAGCCGAGGAGTTTCACCCGATCGACGCCGCCGTCTTCGACATCATGTTCGCGACCTCGAGCCGAAATGACGCGCCACACTCCACCCCCCGCCCCTTCGACGTCGATCGGGACGGTCTCGTGGTGGGAGAGGGCGCCGGAACCCTGATCCTGGAGGAGCTCGAACACGCGCGTCGACGCGGCGCGAGAATCTACGCGGAGATGGTGGGATACGGGACGAACTGCGATGGGAAGCACATCACCAACCCGGATGCGGAGGGAATGAGACGGGTGATGGAGCAGGCGCTCCGGGACAGTGGCCTCCAACCGGGCGACATCGGCTACGTCAACGCACACGGCACCGGGACCGAGGTCGGCGATATCGCGGAGAGTCGGGCCATGCACGAGATCTTCGGTGATGAGGTTCCCGTGAGCTCGCTCAAGGGCCACATCGGCCACACCCTGGGCGCGTGTGGCGCGCTCGAGGCCTGGATCACCATCGAGATGATGCGAGCACGCTGGTTCGCGCCCACCCTCAATCTCGACGCCGTCGACCCACGCTGCGCGCCGCTGAACTACATCCAGCACGGCTGCCGGGAGCTCGAGGCGGAATACGTGGTGAGCAACAATTTCGCCTTCGGCGGGGTCAACACATCTCTCGTGTTCCGGAGGTGGAGTGAGCCCGATGAGGGCTGATTCCCGCGGCGGACGGCCGGAAGGCGACGGCGTGCACAAGGCTGCGCGCGGGGTCGGCGGGAACCGGTCGCCCCAGCCGCGCGAGAATTCCGAGATCCGGTCGCGACCACCAGGGAGACGCGGTGGAGGCCTGTTCCGGGCTGAGCTCGAAGTGCGCGGCGCGCACCAGTCCCAGATACGCTTCGGCCGACCTCTGGACCCCCATGGGGTGCCGAAACAGGGCCCGAACGAACAGCGAGCGGGTGAAGGGGCGACAGGACTCGGCCAACAGGAGCGCTCCGCCGGGCTTGAGCACTCGGAAGAACTCAAGCAGAGCGCCTTCCTGGTCGCGCAGGTGATGCAGGGTCTGGTGGCAGAACACCATGTCCATGGACGCGTCGGGGACATCGAGCTTGGTGACGTCTCCGGCGCGAATCTCGAGCTGGCAGGAGCGGCCGACCTCCACGGCCTCGAGCCGTCGGATCAGGTTCGGATCCACGTCGACGCCGATCAGCACCTCCGGATGAAACCGTTGCTCGAGCAGCGGAAGGGCCAGACCGTGACCACAACCGGCGTCGAGAATCGACTCGAAGCTTCCCCGGTGCGGTCCCAGTAGTCTGGCCAGCTCGTGGAAGGCCGGAGCCAGCACGTAGCGGAGCCAGATCTCCGTGCTCAGGAACCAAGTGCCGAAGCGGGTCTCCCGGATCCATTGGCTCTCTCCGGCTCCGCGTCCCACTTGCATGGCTCGCGCCCTCCTGATAGCAGCTCGCGAATCTCTCGGGCCAGGATCGAGCCGAGCAGCGTGGAGGCCTGAAGGGTTCGCAGGATCTCGGAATGGTCGGTGGCCAAGGGCCCCGGCGTTTCTCCGCGTAGCGCAGCGCCTCCCATTTATACATCGGCGCAGGTGGATCAGCTCGCGCTGAGAGCCCGACTCGACGACTCGGAGCTCGGCGCAGAATCGCTGCCTACCTGGAACTTGGTTCCCGCGCATCGAACTCGAGAACGATGGGCTCGAGCCCCCCGAAGTGGGCGGTTCCCTCGACCTCTTGACGCTCCCCATTGGCTTCGACGATGACCCGGAAGCGAACCTTGTCGACATCGGTCGCACACCGGATCGGGTAGTCGACGCTGACGCGGTAACGACCGGCAGGAGCCGGGGAGAAGCGGACGGTTTCGATGCGGGGGGCCGGGTCGTCGCAGCGGCGGTCGACTTCAAAGACGCCCCCCAGACGGCTCGGGGAGTTGGCGAAGTACACTTCCTCGTGATCGGGGTCGGTGACGAAGAGATCGAGGTCGGCCTCGGCGCCGAAGATGAGCTGGACGACCACGTCGTGGGCGGCGGCGGGATGGCCGGCGCGGAGCTCGGGAACGGACGCGGGCTCCTCGGAGCAGCCGGTGGCCGCGAGGGCGAGGGCCAGGCCGCCGGCGAGCAGCCGGCAACCGGCGATCGGCACGCGGCGCCGGGCGAGACGTATAGTATGGAGAGGAGGGCTGGACATGGGTCGCTCGCCTTTCGTCGGGGTCGCTCTGGCTCTTGGGTTTACCCTTGGCGCGGGGAGTGCATCCGGCGACGCCGTCCCGAAGGCTGCCGAAGTCGGCGCGATCTTCTCCGGGCACGTACTCGACGCGGAGGGTGCGCCCCTGCCGGGAGCCATGGTCAGCGTGGCCTCGCCCGAACCGGTTCACCGCGTCACGGTGTATAGCAACGAGGACGGGAGCTACCGCACCCCGGCGCTTTCCTTCCCGGGGCCCTTCGAGCTGCGGGTTCGGCGCATCGGGTGGAAAGACCTCACGGTCACGAGTCTCGATCCCGGCAACGGATTTCAGGATTTCCGGCTCGCCCGCGAAACCGACCCCGCCGCCGTGGCCGCCCAGCTTCCGGCCAACTACTGGATGAATCGCGTGCTCGATCGCCTGGACGAGCCCCGCCACCGCGAGGAGTTCCTGCGCCAGTGCGGCTATTGCCACCAGCAGGGGAACCTGCACACCCGGAGTGCGCGCGATGCAGAGGAGTGGAGCAAGCTGATCCTGCTGATGGGGCGCCGGGGCGCCATGATCTCGGCCGACCTGCGCGCGCGACTCCCCGACGTGTTCATCGAGGCCTACGACCCGGCAACGGCGGTGCCCGAGCTCACCGCCGACATGAACCACCCGGACTTTGGCCCGGTGCCCCAGATCGAGGTGCGCCACGCGGTGATCGAAGAGTGGGATCTCGGGGGGCCCGGCTCGATGCAGCACGACGTGATGGTCCACCCGAGCGGGCACCTCTACGGCGTGGACATGCCCTTCGACAAGCTCCACCGCCTGGATCCCGCCACCGGCGAGCGCAAGAGCTGGGACATTCCCCCCGGCGACCTGCCCATCGGCGGGGTCTTCGGCCGAAGAAACGACAGCCCGGCCTCGATCTCGCGGTCGGGGCCACACTCGCTTCAGACGGGCCCACAGGGCGAGATCTGGATCACCCTCGCCACCGGAAACCGGCTGGCGCGTTTCGACCCGAAGACCGAGGAGTTTCAGATCATCGAACTCGACAGCGGTTTCTATCCGCACACCCTGCGCATCGATGACCGCGGCCGGGTTTGGTACACGATTTCCGCCTCGAACCACCTGGGTGTATACGACCCCGCCAGCGGGAATCACCGCCAGATCCGGCTTCCAGCCCGCGACTTCAAGCAGGCGATGATCCTGCGCGCCATGCCCTTCCTGATGTGGCTGAACCGCAACTTCGACCTTCAGGGAATGGTGGCCAAGGGCGACCCGGTGATCGTTCCGATCCCCTACGGCATCGACATCGCCCCCGACGGCATCATCTGGTTCAGCCAGCTGAACGAGCACCGCATCGGCCGCATGGACCCGGACACCGGCGAGATCGAGATGATCGATACGCCCTTCCCGGCCCCGCGCCGGCTGCGCTTCGACTCGAAGGGCCTGCTCTGGATTCCGTCCTTCTCGGGAGGGCGCATCGCGCGTTTCGATCCCGAGACCCGCGCGTTCGAGGAATGGGAGCTTCCCACCGAGCCCCGGGGAAGCGAAACGCCTTACGCGCTTCACGTGGACCGGAACACCGACACGGTCTGGATCTGCGGAACCGCCAGCGACACGCTCATCAGCTTCGAGCCCGAGGCCGAGCGCTGGCGGATCTACCCGCTGCCGACCCGGGTTACCTTCACCCGCGAGATCGATTTCGACGACCAGGGCCGGATCTGGACCTCGAACTCCAACGGCCCCTCCTGGCAGATCGAAGGCGGCATGCCCCGGGTGCTGCGCCTGGATCCCCAGGGCCTCGTCGCTCGCGACGGGCGGCTCGGGGAACTCGGGCAACTGGTCAGCGGTCTGTAGCCGGCGCGGCGGCGATCATGAGCGAACGCCCGGGCGCGCCGGCCGGGTCCCCAGAACTCGCGCCCGATCGGAGGAACAAGGTGGCTAATTTACAGGCACGGATGATCCGCGCCGCGAAGCTGGACGTGGAGCTGTACGAGGAGGTCGAGGCCGACCAAGGGGCCACGGGTCAGGCCACGACCGTCGTGGTCCTGGCCGCCCTCGCGGCGGGAATTGGAAACTTCGCCAACGGGGGCATGGCGGGAGCGACCACCGGCGTGTTTGCGGCCCTGGTCGGCTGGTACATCTGGGCGTACCTGACCTACTTCATCGGAACCCGGTGGCTGCCCGAGCCCCAGACCGAGGCCGATCACGGGGAGCTGCTGCGAACCATCGGCTTCTCGAGCGCACCCGGATTGCTTCGCGTGTTCGGAGTCATCCCCGGCCTGACGGGCCCGGTTTTCGCGGCCGCGGGGCTCTGGATGCTGGTGGCCATGGTCATCGCGGTTCGGCAGGCGCTGGACTACGAGAGCACCCTGCGCGCCATCGGGGTCTGCCTGGTCGGGTGGGTGATTCAGGCATGCCTTCTGTTCGTCGTCGTTTCGCTCTTTTGAGCTCTCCCGGGTGAGCGCTGGGAAATCCGTCGTGCCGGCGTCCCCGCCCCTGAACCTGAGCCCGAAGCAGTTCGGCGCGGCCAATGCCCTGGTGACGGGGAGCGCCATGGGCTTCCTCGTCTGGCTGATCTACTTCCACGAGGGGAACGACGGGGCCACCCGGGCGGTGTCGCTCCCCCTGATCAACGCGATCTTGAACGGAACCAGCGCCGTGTTGATCTGCCTGGGGCGCTTGGCGATTCGGGCGGGCCGACGCACGCTTCACATGCAGCTGATGTTCGCCGGGTTCGCGGCGTCGGCGCTATTTCTGGTCAACTATGTCTATTACCACTTCGCCCACGGCGATACCCACTTCGCGGGCCAGGGCGTCGTGCGAGCCTTCTACTTCGCGCTTCTCATCAGCCACGTGCTGCTCTCGATGCTGACGTTCCCCATGATTCTGACGTCGTTCTACCTCGGCCTGAGCAATCGCATCGAAACCCATCGCCGCCTATCCAGGTGGACCTGGGCCGGGTGGATCTACGTCTCGGTCACGGGGGTCGTGATCTATTGCATGCTGTATCTGATGCGCTGGTAGACGGCGATCGGATCTGTGTGATAGTGACGCCCCCGAGGCCCCAACGCCGACGGGACAATCACTCAGCTGAGACGACTGGCGATGGCCTCGGAGGAAACCGATGTCGAGCACGCGGGTTCTGCTGGGCGTCCTCGCGGTGATCGCCCTTGCCGGACTCTACCTGGCCGGGGCCCAGATGCGGCTCTACGGCCGGCACCAGGGTCCGGGGAAGCTGACGGAGTCGCGGATTCCAGCGGCGGTACTGGAGCAGCGCGCGCGCGCCCAGCAACGGGCGGCGGCGGCGCTGTCGTCGGCGCCGACCCGGGAGATCCTGTTCGGCGATCTCCACGTGCACACGACCTACAGCCCCGATGCCTTCGCGCGCAGTCTGCCCATGTTGGGGGGGATCGGAGCCCACCCGATCGGCGATGCCTGCGACTTCGCACGCTTCTGCTCGGCCTTGGACTTCTGGTCGATCAACGATCACGCCGAGGCCACGACCCCCGCCAAGTGGAGCGAAACCAAGGAGTCGATCCGCCGCTGCAATGCCGTCGCCCAAGACCCGGAGAATCCCGACGTGGCGGCCTTCATCGGCTGGGAGTGGAGCCAGGTTGGCATCCAGCCCGAGGACCATTACGGTCACAAGAACGTGATCTTTCCGGGCCTGGCCGACGCGGAAGTGCCCGCCCGCGCCATCGGCGCAGCGGGCCCCGCAACCAACGCCCTGCGCGGAGCGGCCTTGTCCATCCCTCCCCTGCTGGGACTGCTCGATCTCCCGAACCGCCAGCGCTACTACGACTTCGCCACGTTTTTCCAGGAGTTCGTCGACCTTCCCCCCTGCGAGACCGGCGTCGACACCCGCGAGCTTCCCGTCGACTGCTACGAGTCGGTCGCCACCCCGGCGGAGCTCTTCGAGAAGCTCGACCAGTGGGGCTTCGACACGATCGTGATTCCCCACGGCAACACCTGGGGCTTCTACTCGCCTCCGGGGATCACCCTCGACAAGCAGCTCACGGCGGCCCAGAACGATCCGGGAAAGCAGATCCTCTTCGAGGTGATGTCGGGCCACGGAAACTCCGAGGAGTACCGCGATTTCCGCGGGGGCTCGAGGAGCGCCGATGGAAGCTTCGTGTGCCCCGAACCCACCCCCGACTATCTGCCGAGCTGCTGGCGCGCAGGGGAGATCATCGAAGAGCGTTGCCGGGCCGCCGGGGAGGACGACGCCGAGTGCGAGCGCCGCGCTGCCGAGGCGCGGCAGAATGCCATCAACATCGGCCAGGCGGGCCATTGGGTGGTCCCCGGGGTCCAGGTGGTCGACTGGCTCGACGCGGGTCAATGCCGCGACTGCTTCCTTCCCTCGTTCAATTACCGCCCGGGGGGCTCCGCGCAATACGGGCTGGCCATTTCGAACTTCGATGATCCCGTCCGCAAGCGCTTCCGCTTCGGCTTCATCGCGGCGAGCGACAACCACACCGCCCGACCCGGCACGGGATACAAAGAGTATGCCCGCCGTGAAATGACCGACGCCAACGGACCCTCGAGCGAGGCCTGGGCGAAGCGGATCGGACGCGGCGGCGAGAAGCCCGAGCCTCGCTCGAGCGCCCTCGCGATCGACACCGTCCGCAAGCTGGGCCTGCGCGCTCTCGAGGTCGAGCGCCAGTCCTCCTTCTTCATGACCGGCGGCCTGGCCGCGGTGCATTCCGACGGCCGCAGCCGAGCCGCGATCTGGCAGGCCCTCAAGCGCAAGGAGGTCTACGTAA
>JACZXC010000124.1 GCA_022571825.1 Myxococcales bacterium
ATGGGCCCCAAAAGCCCCGCGGCGTCCTCGCACAGCCGGATCGTCCCCGGATCCACCGGCTCGATCCGGGTTCGCTCGAAGCTGAAGGCGCCGATCATCTGGCCGCATCGGGCCACCGGCACGGTCCAGACCGAACCGGATCCGTAGAGGCGGCGGAGCTGCTCATGGGCGCGCTCGATGCGCGGCGTCGCGCCGGACGGCGCCGGATACGCGATCGTGGCATCCTGATCCGCCGCTTCCTCCATGGCGAGACCGAGATCGCCGATCAGATTCGAGCGCGCGTCGAAGCTCGCGCTGTGGGACAGGGCCTTCACCGTCATCCGCCCGCCCTCGACGAATCCGATGCTGACGCGGTCGCATCCCAGGCGAGTCGCCATCTCGGTGGCCACAGCCGTTGCCGCATCTCGAAACCGATCGTGTTCGAGGCTGATCTGGACCAGCTCGATGACCCGAAGCAGCAGGTTCTTGTCGGCCTCTCCCCGGCCCATGGCACCCAACCATCCGACCCCGCGGCGCAGGTGATCGAGGGCGTTCTGGATCTCGGATTTCGGACAGTCGGCGATCTCCACCGCGACGACCCCGGAGCGTCCGGAGGCTCGCAGTGGCACGGCGATGCGCGCCTGGCCATGGGCGTCCTCGATCACGACACCGCCCTGGGCCACCGCCGCTCGCGCCGCGGCCCCGAGTCCGGGCCCGACCTGGGTGCGTGCGGGCCAGGTCATCGACTGGATCGGCGCTCCCGGCTCTTCGGGTCGCAGCAGCAACAGACCCCGCTCAACCCCCGGAATCGTCTCACACTGCTGCGCCAACCAGGTTTCCAGGACAGCTTCCACGCCGGTCGCACCTCCCCCTTGGGCATGGCGGAGGCGGCACGCCAGCCCTCTGAATCCTGTCTTCGGCCTGCCGGCCGGGGTGGATGAGGAATCGACCGGGGGAGCTACTCGGCCAGGTTCACGGAGCGATCGTCCCGCTGTCGCAGAAGCCGATTGAAGGTCGTCCAGTCCAGGCTCCCATCGGCGTCGATCAGAATCGGGTCGCCGGTGGGACGCTTCGCCGTCTTCCGGGTGCGATGCCAGCCGCGCCAGAGCCGCAGCCGCACCGCCGCTCGTTCGCCCGGGGGCGCCAGGAAGTCGTACTCGAGGTTCGCGAAGCCGGGCTGGGCGCGCAGGGACCGCTGGGCAATCAGTCGAACCGCGTCGTAGGGGTCGGCGAGAAGCTGCGCCAGATAGGGAATCACCCACTTCGAGCCCGAGGCGCGTCGCGCGGGCGGCCAGGCGAAGCTCCACGCGGCCAACGCCCGCTGCCCGGCGTCGCCGCGGAGAGCCAACAACACGGCCGCCGCAACGCCGCGCTCGTCGTCGCTGAGCTCGGGCGGGAGAGTGCCGTACCACTGCTCCAAGCGGTCGGCGGTCCAGGCCAGTGTGCGGTCCTGATGACACAGGTTGCAGGCGTTGGGTCGACCGGTCTCGACGCTCTCGGTCGCCGTGGGACTGTGAATTCGATGGCTGCGCATCGCCTTGAGCAATCCGTAGGTCGTATACGCCATGTGGCAGTTGAGGCAGCGGCTTCCCTCCGACTCGGGGGCGTGGTGGGTGTGCTCGGCCAGGGCGGCGCCGAATGCCCGGTGACACCCGGTGCAGGCGGCGTCGCCGTCCATGCCCGGTTTCAGCTGGTCGTTCGCCCACTCTTCCAGGGGACGCACGTCGTCCGCCGGTGGGTGCATCGAATGGCAGGAGAGGCAGGAGAGTTGGCGTTCGCCGCGGCCGCGCGCGAAGCAGGCGGAGTCCACCAGCGCGTTGTATTCCCTCCCGGACACGCGAAGTTCGCCGTCCGTCCAGAATCGATCCCTGAGGAAGGTCGGCTGGCTCGCGAGAAGAGCGCGCACGGCCGGCGCGTGCTGTTCGGCGTTGGTGCCGATGAGGTGTCGGGTCTTCATCAGTTCATCGCCCGGTCGGTAGGCGAACCCGTGCTCGTTCCAGTTCTCGACGTCCTTCAGATCGCGTACGACGGTGGCGACGCTGTGGCACTGACCGCACACCTGGGACGCGAGGCGCGGCGAAAGGTCTGCCGGATTCACGATGCTCGAGTCCGCGCCCTCGCCCAGATGCTGCCCGTAGCGATGCTGGGGGTCCCGGTTCAGCTGCAGATGGCGCTCACCGGGGCCGTGGCAGGCCTCGCACGCGATGCCGAATTCGGCCGCGCGAGTGTCCATATCGCGGGGACCGCGAATGCGCTGCTGCCCATGGGTCGCATGGCAGTTGATGCAGGTCGTGTTCCACTTCCCGATCACCGTCGCGAGAGGAAAGATCGTGCTGGGCGGCGCCGGCTCGACCACGAAGTTGGCTGGAAAAGGGATCCAGCGCTGTTCCGTGATCCAGTACAGGAATGGGAAGAGTCCGAGTACCCGGTCCGGGCCGGCGGCGAACCAATAGATCTGCTGATGGTGCGATCCCGTCGTCATCACGATCCGCCGCTCGACCCGCTCGCCCCCGCTTCCCTCCCGGGCCGGATCGTCCATCTCCACCCAGAACTCGTCGCCCCGCCGGTCGATTCGATAGTGGCGGCCGTAGGCGGCGAGTCGAATCTCGTCGAAGTCCGGAATCACAGTCTCGGGAGTCGCAACCTGAGTCATGCGGCGGTGATACGAGGCGTACCAATTGGCGTAGTTCCCGGGATGGCAGGCGCGGCAGGTGCGGGACGACACGTAGCCGTCGTCGGCCACCTCGATGGGACGGTCGCGAACGCTGCGAGGCTGTGCTTCCGCATCGGGTGCTGAGCCCGCGCCGATCCCGAGCAGCGCGGCGAGGAAGACGCGCGTTGAACCCATCACATCGCCTCTCGATTATCGGACCGTCTCCAGTCGCGCCAACGTCTCCCGAGCACGCTCCGCCCATGCCGGGGGGGCCTGGCGGGCCCCGACCCCCGCCAGGGCGCGTTCCAGAGTTTCCCGACCCAGAGCGGTCTGGCCGTTGGCCACGTAGGATCGCCCGAGCAGGTATTGCACCTGTCTCCGCTCGTCGCCTTCGAGATGAACTTCCGCCCGCTCCAGGTAGCGGATCGCCTCGAGGTACTCCTCTCGCTCGAGATGCACCGTTCCGAGCAACAACGCGAGGGCCGGATCGTTCGGCAGCAGTACGCGCGCCTCCAGGGCCAGGGCAAAGGCTCGCGCGATGCGCTGGGGATCCTCGGCAAGTAGCGTGGCCAGGTCTCTCTTCGATCGGCCGTTGGCGGGATCGTATCGAATCGCCGCTTCGAAGCGCTCGGTCGCCCGGGCCACCTCACCGCGGGACTGATGCATTCGTCCCAGTCGGTAGTGGACCTCGGCCGCGTCGGGGACCGCGATCAGCGCCCGCTCGTAGATCGCGATCGCGTCGTCGCCGCGCCCCTGTTTCGTGTAGAGGTCTCCGAGCCGGAGGGTGCTCTCGATGTCCGCGCGATCGAAACCCAGGGCGGTCTGAAAGCTGCGCTCGGCTTCGGCCAGGCGGCGGCCGTGGGCCGCGGCCCACCCGGCGAGCCGGTGAAGTGCGGGATCCTCGGGGCGAAGCTTCAGGGCCGCACCGATCCGCGCCACCGACGCCGACAGACGATCTTCGGCGATGTCGAGCTCGAGTAGACCTCGCAGGGTGTCGGGCTGATGCGGCTCCGCGGCATGGGCTCGGCTCAACTCTGCGCGCGCCGCCCGGGTCTGCCCCAGGTCCAGATAGATTCGACCCATGGCCGTCCGGACCGAGGCGTCGCGCTCCTCATCGCGGAGGGCCTGTAGCATCCGCAGCGCGTCCTCCTTCCGGTCCGTGCCGATCAGGCTGTCGAAGAGAACGTCCCGCATCGCCACCGAGCTCGGATCCTCGGCCAGGTAGAGGCGCGCTTGGATTTCAGCGGCCCCCAGGTCGCCCATCGCGAAGTGGACTCTCGCCAACGCCTGCCGGGCGGTGGTCCGAACGGGGTCGATCTGGAGCGCGCGGGTCAGCGCATCCCGCGCTTCGCCGAGCTCTCCGATCTGCTCCAGGGAGGAGCCCAACCAGAAGTGAGCCTCGGCCCAGTTGGGTCGCCGCGCAACGGCATCGCGAAGCCCTTCGATCGCCTGCCGGGGCTGGCCGGCCGCGATCCGCACCCGGGCTTTCACCAGGAGAGCCCGCGGGTTCCCGTTGTCCACCAAGAGAACCGCGTCTGCGAGGCGCAGCACTTCCACTCGCTCCTGGTGGTCGGACTCGCCCAGGCCCGCCTCGACCAGCGACTCGGCCCGTTCCAGCTTCGAAAGATCCTCGGCGGAAAGCGCCTCGGGCTGATCGGACTCGAGGAGGCTCTCTCCATCCGACTCCTCGCGTGCGACGATCGGAAACTTTCGCAGCGGGCTCAGCCGCTCGATGAGGTGTGGCCGGTTGACCCGGTAGTCACGTACGGCTCGATGTAGGACCGCCCTCTCTCCGTCATTCAGCTTTTCGTCGATCTCTTCGAGCATCTTGCGACCGTCGGGCGTGATGGCGTCCCCGCTCAATGACAACAACACGTAGGAGCGGTCGATGTTCTTCTCGACCCCCCTCCCGAGGTAGAACCACTCACCGAGCAGGGCCTGAGCCGCGGGCAGGTTTTGCCACGCGGCCAGGTTGATCAGCTCGACCGCCTGGGCGTCGTCTTGGGCGACTCCCCGACCCTGGGCGTACAGCTTGGCCAGCTCGAGCTGGGATGGCGGATGCCTTGCGATCGCGCCGTCTCGGAACAGCCGAGCGGCCCCGGCGTTGTTCTGGGGAACGCCGTTGCCATCGCGGTAGGCCGCGGCGAGGGCAAAGCGCGCCTCGGTATGCTGTTGGCTGGTCGCGTGCCGCAACCAGCGGATGCCCGTGGCCGGATCCCGGGGCACGCGCTTCCCCTCGAGATACGCCACACCCACCAGATACTGCGCCTCGGGATCTCCGCGCTTCGCCAGATCCATCAGACTGAGCTCCGCCGCCGCATCCAGGGCCAGGCCGGCGATCGCCGCGGTCAGCGCCAGCATCCACCTCGCGGTCACACCGGGTCCCTTCTTGCCGCCGCGTCACCCACCCCCCCAGTCTAACCCCGATGCGGCATTGCGTAGGTTCGGGGTGTCCCCAGATGCGGGGTGGAGGACACCGGCGCATCCGAGTCCCCTTCCCATCCCAAGACCGCCGCGTACCATCGCGACCCGGGGAACGACACCGCGCGAACGGGGACCATGAGCGATCTCTTGCAGTCGATCGGCGAAAGCTTCCAGATCCCGGGCCGGTTCGTCAGCGGCCAGGTGCTGGGGAGCGGACACATCCACGATACCTACCGCGCGGTGTTCGAAGAGGGCGGAACCGAAGCGCGTTACGTCGTGCAACGCCTGAACGCCCGCGTCTTCGCGGACCCCGAGCGACTGATGCAGAATCTGGTGCGAGTCACCGATCACGTGCGGAAGAAGCTTGCGGATCGCGGTGTCGCGGACGTCGATCGCCACTGTCTCCGGGTGATCCCCTCGATCGACGGACGTCCATTCTCCATCGATACGGCGGGGCACTACTGGCGCTGTTTTCCCTTCCAGGAGGGTACCCGCAGTCACGAGACGATCGTGTCGCGCAGCCAGGCCGACGAAACGGCTCGAGCCTTCGGCTCGTTTCTGGAGCTCATCAGCGACCTTCCTCCACCGCCGCTCGCCGTCACGATCCCGGAATTCCACGATCTCGACCGGCGACTGGAGGCCCTCGAGGCGGCGATCGCTGCCGATGCCCACCGCCGGCTCGGGGGAGTGCAGCCCGAGACCGAGAGCGCCCGAAGGGAACATCGACGTGTCGCGGCGATGCTCGGCGACGGGGGCGCGAACCAGCTTCCGCGCCGAACCGTCCACAACGACTGCAAGCTGAACAATCTCCTGTTCGACGCGGTCACGGGGCGAGTCCGCTGCGTCATCGACCTCGACACCGTGATGGAGGGAACGGTCCTCTTCGACTTCGGAGAGCTGGTGCGCACCGGCGTGTGTGCCGCCTCCGAGGACTCACCGGACCTGACCGGGATGACCTTCGATCGCGACGTGTTCGCCGGGCTGGCCCACGGTTACCGCGCCGGCGCAGGCGCCCTCCTGACCGAAGCCGAGTTGCACGCGCTACCCGTAGCGGGACCCGCGCTGGCCCTCGAGAATGCGATTCGATTCCTCACCGACCACCTGGAAGGCGACGTGTACTTTCGGATCCATCGCGAGGGCCAGAATCGCGACCGATGCCGGGCGCAGCTCCGGCGGGTCGATCTGCTGATGGAAAATCTGGACGTCGCGCGGAGGGAAGTCGAGGGTGCGGCCGGGTTCAGTCCGTGACGCAGACGCAGTTTCGACCCTCAGCCTTGGCCTCGTAGAGCTTGGCGTCCGCCGCCTCGACGATGCCGTTGGGATCCGCGGCGTCCCGCGGAAAACTGGCGACGCCGATACTCACCGTGAGCTTTCCCGGCCCCGCGGGCGAGAGGGTTGCCTCTTGCACCGCCTTGCGAAACTTCTCCGCCACCGCACGCTGTCCGCCCTCGCCGGTCTCGGGAAGGATCAGCGAGAACTCTTCGCCGCCGTAACGCGCCACGAAGTCGTGAGCTCGGGACCGATCCCGGATGACGTGTGCGACCCGGGCCAGGGCCCGGTCGCCTTCGACATGTCCGTACTGGTCGTTGAACTCCTTGAAGTGGTCGACGTCGATCATCGCGAGGCTCAGCTGGCGCTCGTAGCGCTTCGCGCGATCGATCTCCTTGGTCAACGTCGACCAGAAATGCCCATGGTTCGCAAGCCCCGTCAGCGGATCGCGTTGGGCGCGCTCCAGGGCTTCTTCGAATCGCTGGGCGTTTTTCAGAGCCACCGCCGCGTAACCAGCCATCGCCTCGATCAGGCGCAGATCGTTCATCGTGTAGCAGGTTCGGTCGCGCTTGTTGTTGACGTTGATGACACCGATCACGGTGCCCTGGATTCGCAGTGGCGCGCTGAGAGCCGAGTGGGTGTAGTACCGCTCGTGGTTGCTCCGCCGGAACCGGGCATCCGTTTCGATGTCCTCGATCAGAAGCGGGGTGCCGGACTCGGCGACGTAGCCCGAGATGCCGTCGCCCATTCCCAGCGAGGTGCTGGCGATGACGTCCTCCGGAAGTCCTCGGGCATGTTGGATGCCGAGCCTTCCATCCGCACCGACCAGCAGGATCGAGGTGATCTCCGAGTCCAGGTGGGTGATCACCCGATCGAGGAGTCGCTCGATCACCTCGCGGACGGAGAGGGTCGACGTCAGATCGTGAATCGTGTCAAAGAGGATCGCGAGCTCCTCACCGCGATACTCCACCACGGGAATATCGGGCCCGGATCGGGCCGGGGCCGCTTCGCTCACCGGATCACTCCACGGGTCTCCACCCCCCGTGGATCGACCGGGGTCCTCCCGAGCTTGAGTGGATTGGTCGCGCTTCCTGGAGCCGGCAACCCCCCGGGGGGCAACCCATCTGGGATCGATCCGGTCGAGGGTTGGGGTCACTGTGACATGGCGGCTTCCGGTCTGCTCTGGCGCCATTCCGCGGCCAGCCGCTTTCCCTCGGCCAACTGCTCGGCCGACAACGTCGCCTCGAGTTTCTCGAGAGCGCCTTTCGCGTCTGCGACACCGCCGAGAGCCGCGAGACTCAGCCACTTGTGGACCTGGACCGGGTCCTTAGACACACCCAATCCCTGGGAGTAGAGCACCGCCAGATAGTGCTGGGCCACCGCCAGCCCCTGCTCGGCGGCTTTGCGACCCCAGCGCGCGGCCTCCGCGGGGTCCTTGCTGAAAACGAGTCCCTGGTTGTAGAGCATCGCCAGCTTGAGTTGAGCCCCCGGGTGCCCTTGATCGGCGGATTTACGGTACCAGCGGCCCGCCGTGGCGCGATTCGGCCGGATGCCG
>JACZXC010000125.1 GCA_022571825.1 Myxococcales bacterium
GCCATCATCGGGTCGTCGCTGCTGGCGGCCGCCGATGCGAGGACACCCGCCACCGCGCCGGCGGCTCCGGTCTTTTCCATCGCCGTGGCGATTCCAAAGGCGGCCCCGATCACGATCAGGATCGACCAGTCGATGCTTCGCCGTGCCGCGCTGGTTCGGACGCAACGGGTCAAGATCAATAGCCCGGCCGCCAGAAACGCGGCGACCGAGATCGGATAAACACCCGTGCTCGCGACCACGACCATCGCTGCGAGCACGCCGATGGCAACCCAGGCGCGCTCGTAGTGCGGAGCCTCCGTGTCGGCGATCTCGCTCACCAGATAGAAATCCGGGCTGTTGCGGTGGGCCCGCAGGAAGCCCTCGGCGCCCTGAAGCAGGAGCGTATCTCCGGCTCGCAGCGTGATGGCTCCGATCTTTCCGGGGACACGCTCGCCGTTGCGGTGAACGCCGATGACGGCGGCGTCGTAGACGGTGCGGAAGTTCGCATCGCGAATCGTCTGATCCACGAGGGGCGAGGAGGGTGACACGACCGCCTCGACCAGACGGTGTCCGCGGCGGGTCGGAGCGGCCGCCTCGTCCTCGCTGACGGGAACCAGGCCTCGCATGCGCTGCAGTTCGACGATGGTGGCGACCACCCCCGCGAACACCAGCCGGTCGTCGGCTCGAATCACGTCGCCCGGCCCGACCGGTGTGATCACGCGGCCGTCGCGATCGATCTCGATCAGAAACAGACCCTCCAGGTGACGCAGCCCGGCATCTTCCACCGTCCGACCGGCCATGGGGCCACCGCGCTCCACGATCATCGAGGCGGTGTACTCGCGTCGGTGCTCGCCGAGCTCCTCAGTCGGCTGCTTGCGTTCGCGCAGCAGTCGCGGGCAGACGAATTGCAGGTAGAGCAGGCCGACGAGGGCAATCGGAATTCCCACCGGGGCGAGCTCGAAGAAGCCAATCGCGGGCATCCCCGCGTTGACGACGAGGCCGGCGATCGTGAGGGTGGTGCTCGTACCAATCACCGTCGTGATGCTTCCCAGGATCGACGAGTAGCTGAGGGGGATCAGAAATCGGCTGGGACTGAGCCCGCGGCGTCGCGACCAGTCGCGGATCACCGGGGTCATCATCGCGACGATCGGAGCGTTGTTGAGGAACGCGGACATCGCGGCCACCGGGGGGCAGATGCGCGCGAGACCCGCGGCCTCGTCCCGTGCCGGCCCAAACAGTCGGCCGATCGTCGCCTCGAGGGCACCGGTGTCCCGGAGGCCGGCGGAAACGATGAAGAGCGCCCCGATCGCCGCCAGGGCCGGGTTGGCGAAGCCCGCGAAGGTCTCCGCGGGGGTGAGAATACCGACGGCGGCCAGAGCGAAAAGACTGGCCATCATCACCAGGTCCGGCGCGGCGACCTCCCGAACCATCGCCACCAGGGCGAGGATCACGACCGCCAGGGTGAACCATGCCTGCCACTCCATCGGCGCGGCACGATACATCAACATTCGCCACACTGTCCGCGCGATGAATTCCGAAGCGATGCCGACGCCCACCGCCGCGTTCTCAGAGAAGGGCTTCTACCTGAGCGAGTTTCGAGGACGGACCCTCGCCCTCGCCGTTTCGGCCGAGGAGCTGAGCTCCCGCGCGTCCCTTGAGGCCGTGCTGAAGGAGCTGGAGGCCAATTCGACCCGGGTCGTGCTCGTTTCCAGTGGTCGCGGCGCGTTGGAGTCCCTCGCGATCGCGAGGCCGTTGGGCGGAGACCTCGACGGACTCGAGGGCGCGGTTTGGCGGGGGCTGGGTCGGTCTCCGCGGGTGGGCGTGGTCGTGGAAGCCGGATCGCTCTTCGCGCCGGCGTGTCGCAAGATCGGCCTGCGACTCGGGGTCTCGAAGATGGTCTGGATCGATCGCGGCGGCGGCTTGCGTGCCCCCGATGGGTCGCGTCAATCCTTCATGGATCTGGAAGAGCTGCGCGCGTTCCTCGCCCGCGGGGACGATTCCGAGGGCCGGAAACGGCGCGCGATGCTGCGCGAGATCGAGGCTGCGATCAGCGCCGGTTTGCCGGCGGTCAATCTGTGCACGATCGACGGCCTCGCCGATGAGCTGTTCACCTATGCGGGGTCCGGAACGCTGATTACCCGCGAGAGCTACGTTCGGGTCCGACGTCTCGGACTGGACGACTACGACGCGGCCGACGGCTTGATCGCACGCGGTGTGGCCGAAGGCTATCTGGCGCCTCGCACCGCCGAGCAAGTCGAGGGAGTGCTCGCCAACGGTTTTGGTGCCTTTGTCGAAGGGCGCCATCTCGCGGGGATCGGGGCCCTGCTGGTGCACGAAGCGGCTCGGGCCGGCGAGATCGTCTCACTTTACACGCTGACGCGTTTCCTCGGCGAAGGGATCGGTGGACATCTGGTGCGCTTCGCCCTGGAGAGGGCCGACCGGAGCGGCTGTCGCTTCGTCTTCGCGTGCACGACAGCGGAGCGAGTGGTCCGGTTCTTCGAGCGCCACGGATTCCGTCGAGTCGGCGTCGATGCGATCCCGAGGTCGAAATGGCGAGCCTACGACCCCGCCCGACGCGCCCGCCTCATCATCCTGCGCCGCGACGTCGGGGACGGTCGTCCGGTGTGAACCCGGTTGACGTGGGGACGGAACTGGGGACCGAGCTCGAGGTGCGTCCCCAAGTTCACCAGTCGCGGGCGTAGTCGGAGAAGGCTGAGGGGATTCGTTGGATGTCGGCAACGATCTCGCGGACGAGGCCGGGGTCGGTGCCGGGGCTGAACCCGAGGGCAATCGTGTCGGAGATACCCCCGAACCGGTTCTCGATGGCTCCCGCCAGCTCGTCGTGAGTGCCGACGGCGGCGAAGGTGCGAACCACTTCGTCGGGAACCTGCGCCGCCATCTCTTGCCACTTTCCCCGCTTGGACATCTCGTGCAGCTTGACCCCCAGCTCCTCCCACCCGTGGATCGCGAGCACTCCGTGGTAGCTGCGGGTCGAGCCGTAGAAGGCGATTCGATAGCGGGTCTCTTCCATGGACTTCTGGAGCGCCTCCGCATCGGAACCGGTGCAGATGAAGCCCCCTCCCCAGATGTCGAACTGGGCGCGGCCGCGCGGATTTTCTGCCAGGCCGGCCTGGATCTTTGGGAGGGCGACCTCCTCCAGATACTTGCGGGTGGCAAAGCCGTGGAGTCGGACACCGTCGCAGATCCGGCCCGCGAGCTTCATCATGGCCGGTCCGACCGCGGCGATGCTCACGGGAATGGGAGGGAGCCCCGAAGGTCGCGGCGAAAACTCCGGGGTCATCAGCGTGAACCGGTAGTGCTCCCCTTCGTAGCGGAGGGGCTCGCCCTGTTCCCAGCACCGCCAGATGGCGCGCAAGGACTCCACGTACTCCCGCAGGCGCGGCACGGGAGCGCTCCAGGGGAGGCTGAAGCGGCGCACATTGTGCCCCTTGACCTGTGATCCCAGTCCCAGGTGAAAACGTCCGCCAGACTCCCGGTGCAGATCCATCGCGACCTGCGCCACCACCATCGGGCTTCGCGGAAACGCGACGACGATTCCCGTGCCCAAGCGGATTTGCTCCGTCACCACCGCGGCAAAGGCCAACGAGATGAAGGGATCGTTGGTGATCTCCGGCGAGACGATGCCGTCGTACCCGGCGGCTTCGGCCGCGCGGGCCACGTCGCCCACGGCCCGAAGATCGTTCATGGGGATTCCCGTCTCCACGCGCATCGAATGCCTCCCGTCGGAGAGGAGTATACGACTGCCGGAGCGCCGGGGGGCCTGGCCCCCCGGCGTTCGAAAGCGATTGCCCTCGAAGTGGACTGTAAGCCGGGTTCTGTTCCGGCGGGTGGTTGCCCACTCGCCGGCGAGGATCATTCATCTAGGCGGCATATTGCTATGTCGCTCAAGCGCTCTAACCCGGGCGCTGGACCCGCTTTCGCGGGTGCTCGGACGGGCCGCCCTCAACAGCACCTCTATTCAAGCTTGCTCCGGGAGGGGCTTGCCCCGCCGCCGGTCACCCGGCTGTCGCGCGTGGGCTCTTACCCCACGATTTCACCCTTGCCTGTGCCTCCTCCCCGTCCGCCTCTCGGGAACGGGGGATCGACGGCCATCGGCGGTGTAGTTTCTGCGGCGCTTTCCCTCGGGTCACCCCGGGTCGCCGTTAACGACCTCCCTGCCCTGTGGAGCCCGGACTTTCCTCCCGCGAACGGTGGGTGTTCGCCGGCGATCCTCCGTCCACCTCCAGCACCCCAAGGCTAGTCCGCCGGGGCGCAATCCGCTGGAAGTACCGCGCGTTGGCGGGGGCCTCAAGGGCCGGATCGGGCGGATCAGTATCTATTGAATACTTGAAACATATCTGCTAGATACTCCATTGGTAATGCCTTTGATAGTCAAGGACTCTCCGCTGCCCCGGATTCCCAAGCCCCATGGTATTTTCGACCCGGTAGCCCGCGCCCTCGAGGTGATCGGCGATCGCTGGACCCTGGTCCTCGTGCGGCAACTCCTGCCCTCGCCCCGGGGCTTCCAGGAGCTACGGGTCCGGACCGGAATCGCGCCGCGGGTCCTCTCCAGCCGGCTGCGCGCGCTGGTCTCCGCGGGATTCGTCCGCTCGATCGCGGAGGGGTCTCGCTCGGTCTACGACCTCACCGAGCAGGGGCGGTCTCTCGAGCCCATCGTCCACTCGATCGGGCGTTGGTGGATCCAACGCGGGGTCGACGACCTCGGGATCGACGTGGATCGCTTCACCGAGACCTCGGCCCAGTCCGTGCTCGAGGCGCTCCCGTTCATGGTGCGCGAGGAACGTGCCTGCGACGTCGACCTGACCTTCGAGATCCGCCTGAAAGGGCCCGGTGGCGGCGTCTGGTCCGTGCGCCTTCACGACGGTCTGTGCAGTGTGACGCCGGGCTTCGCCGAGCGGGCCGATGTTCGCTACACGGCCGACACGTCGCTGTGGTGCCGTATCGCCCTGGGGCTCGTCGATGCCGGCGACGCCTTTCGCCGCGGTCTCTTGATGAAGGAAGGGGGCCGCGATGCCATGGATCACTATTTCCATCAGGTCTCAACACCGAAGTCTCGCTGCGCCGGATCGGGCCGCGCGGCCGGGGAATAGGAGACAGCCGTGATTTCATTCAAGCTGACCGACGAGCAGGAGATGGTACGCGACGCGATGCGCGACTTTGCCGCCGAAGCCCTGCGCCCGATCGGGCGCAAATGCGACGAGGAGTCGAAGCTTTCCGAGGCGACATTGGCCCAGATCTGGGAGCTGGGACTCGTCTCCACACAGCTTCCCGAGGATTTCGGCGGCGCCGGGGAGCCGCGCTCCCCGATCACCCAGGCCCTGGTGCTCGAGGAGCTGGCCTGGGGGGACGCGACCCTCGCCCTGGCGGCGGTTGCCCCGGCGGCCTTCGCCTTTGCGATTGCCGACCACGGCACCGACGAGCAAAAGCGCCAATACCTGCCCCTCTTCTGCGGCGCGAGCTATCACGCGGCTTCCCTGGCGGCCATCGAGCCCGGCCCGACCTTCGACGTCCTGCGTCCGAACACGGTGGCGGAGCCACACCCGCGCGGCTTCGTGCTCTGCGGTGCCAAGTGCTTGGTTCCGATGGCGGACCGAGCCAGCCACTTCCTCGTGGTCGCCCAGAGCCGAGACGGCCTCGACGCCTTCATCGTGCCGCGGGACGCGAAGGGCCTCCAGATATCGGAGCCGGAAAAGAATCTCGGCCTGCGCGCGCTTCCCACCGCCGGCCTCGCGCTGGATCGGGTCGAAGTGGCGGCCTCGGATCGGCTGGGCGGTGAATCGGGATCCGATCTGCGGCGGCTTCTCGCGGGTTCGCGAACCGCCCTCGCCGCGGCCATGGTCGGCGTGGCGCGCGCGGCGGTGGAATACGCGGTGCCCTACGCGAAGGATCGCGTCGCCTTTGGCCAGGCGATCGCCCAGAAGCAGGGAATCGCCTTCAAGGTGGCGGATATGCACATCGAAACCGAGGCCTCGCGTTGGCTGGTGTGGAAGGCGGCGTGCCAGCTCGAACTGGGGCTCGATGCGACGCGTTCCGCGCACTTCGCCCGCAGCTACGCCGCGGAACAGTGCCTGGCGGTCACCGATGCCGGAATCCAGGTGCTCGGAGGCCACGGCTTCGTCCGCGAGCATCCGGTCGAAATGTGGTATCGCAACGCACGCACCCTCGGTGTCCTCGAAGGCACCCTGGCGGTCTGAGGAGTCGGACGATGATCAACTTCGAACTCAGCGAAAACGACCGAAAAGTCATCGAGGGCCTGCGCGCCCAAGCCCTGGTGGCGCGCCAGTACGCCCGCTACTACGACGAGAACGAGCACGAGTTCCCCCCCGACGAGCTGGAAGAGGCCAAGAACTTCCCGTCCCTCAGCGAGCTTCTCGAGGGACGTACCGATCAGGACACACCCATCAGTGTGCTCGGCATGCTGATCGTGGCGGCGCAGACCTGGGGCGATTACTCCGTCCGCATGCGTCGCGAAAGGGGCGGCCTCGGAAATGCGGCGCTCCGCGCCGCGGGGACCCCCGAGCAGATCGAGAAGTGGCAGGGCTTGATCCTCGCCATGGCCATCACCGAGCCCGGCTGCGGTTCCGACCCTTCGATGGTTCAGATGTCCGCGGTCCTCGACGGAGATGAGTGGGTTCTGAACGGCGAGAAGATCTTCGTGACCACGGGTTGCCGCGCCGATGGCGTCATTGTCTGGGCGACCCTTGACAAGTCCGCGGGGCGCGCGGGGATCAAGTCCTTCCTGGTCGAGAAGGGGACCCCGGGCTTCGTCGTCACCCACAAAGAGAAGAAGCTCGGGATCCGGGCCGACGACACCGCTGCCTACGTCTTCAAGGATTGCCGCATTCCGAGGGAGAATCTGATCGGGCTCCAGGAAGAGATTCCCAAGCACAGCTCCGGCGGCTTCCGGAACGTCATGAAGACCTTCAACATGACGCGCCCGGGTGTTGCGGCAATCGGTATCGGAATGGCCGAGGCAGCGCTGGACTTCACCCGCGATCATCTGCGCGACGCTGGAATCGAGATCGAGTACGGCGGCGGCATCCACGGTGCGTCGGCGGTGGTGGAGAGGTTCCGTCGCCTCGAGGCCCTCTGCGAGGCCGCGCAGCTCACGATCTGGCGCGCCGCCTGGCTCTCCGGCGAGGGCCAGCCCAACAACATGGAGGCCTCGGTCTGCAAGGCCAAGGCGGGCGCCGCGGTGCGCGAGATCACCCAGGGCTGCATCGAGATCCTCGGGCCGATGGGCGTGTCGCGGGATCATCTGCTCGAAAAGTGGTTCCGCGACGTGCGCATTACCGACATCTACGAAGGCACCGGCGAAATCCAACGCATGATCATCGCGCGCGGTCTGTTCGACTACACGCGGGCGGAGCTGAATTAGACTGGCGTACGCGTGTCGGAGGCGACTCGGGATCGGGCGGGCTACGCTTCGCCGCCGGGGGGCCTCCTTTGCATTGTCGTCCCGGGCCGCCGCGGGCTCAGCCGCTGCGGCTATTGGGCTCGATGACGTTTGCGCTGCTCTGGGTGGGCGCGGACGCCCGGGGAGCGCCGGCCGGGCGGCCCGAGCCTGCATCCGTCTCCACCTCCGAACCCGGGCCGGCTTCGGAGCCAGAATCCGAATCGCCTCTTCCCCGATCCCAGGAAGACGACCCGGAAAACGTCGAGACACCGATCTTTCCCCAGGTGCGTTATCGGGATGCGCTGCGTGTGAGCCTGGAGTCGGGCTTCCTGCCGAACAACGATTTCGGTTCCGTGGACGTTTCGCTCTACAGCCCCGCCGCACGGGTCCGGCTCACGGTGCCGCTCGGTGACCGCGCGGTCCTGCAGTTCACGGGTCGGATCCAGTACAGCCA